>CANGMO010000243.1 GCA_947454295.1 Verrucomicrobiota bacterium
CTGGGCGGGACATGTGGTCATGGCCACCGCCTACCTCAAGGCTCTCGGCCTCGCAGGCACCGATCTCGCCACGCTCAACTGGGACCTCTCCACCGGCCGCGCCACGGCATCGGCGGGACATCAGGTGGTCTCCGCCACTCCGGCGTCCCTGACACTTCGCAGCAGCCGCTTTCCGTTCTGCGCACCGCCGGGAGAGCTGAAGGACGACAACGCCATCCGCTCGGGCATGGCCCTGGCCGACTTCCAGAACCAGTTCAACCGGTTCCGGCTCGTCGCCACCCACGGCACCGCCCGCACCTACACCGTGGCCTGGGGTGGCGAGTCCCACACCTTCACCGCGGAGCAACTCGCCGCCGGCATCAACCTTCCCGCGGAATTTGTCCACACACCGTTCGATGACGCGTTCAAGAAACTCGACGAGGCGGTGGGCCGCAAGCAGGCGTACGAGACGCGCCAGATCAAAACCCTGTTCCACGGCGAAGAGGGCAAGGCCGAGATCGCGGGAACGATCGCCCTGACCGAAAAGGTCCGCAAACCACTGGTGGCGGCCGTCCGTTCCGCCCAGGTCCCAGTGACCCACACGATTCAAATCACGGCGGCGCCGTAAGGTCGCAGGCCCGCGCTGCGGGTCGGAGCACCCTCCCGGCCGGAGCGATTCAAGCCTGACCCGGCTTGGTCGGCTCGGCTGCAGCCACGGCCTTTAGGGGCGCAAAATTACCTTCCTCACAGCAGACGACGAAGGTCTCGGTTTCCGTCTTGAGCTCCTGCCAGCGCTTGCGGATCGCCTTGGCCTCGGTGGCGTTGATGTGGCTGTCCGCGGCGGCGGTGGCAATCACCGCGAGGAGGTCGGCGAATTCCTGCACGATGCGGTTGGTCGCCGGAATCAGATGATCGGGTCGCTCCGTCTGGGTGCGCGGATTCTTGATGAAAAACCCGCCGGCCCGATGGCAGAGCCACTGCAGGATTCGCGGATCCTTGGTGCTCTGGTAAAGTTGATCGACGCGCTCCAGCGGATTCGTCCCGGAGGTGCCAGTCTCGGGATTCTGGGGCTCAGCCCACTTGTAGATCAGCGACAGCGAGAGATCGAGGTCGGCGGCAATCTGCTTGGCGCTGGTATTGGCCAGGACCTCCCGAAGCACTTCGTGGGACTGCATGGGGATATCCTGCCAAAGCGGCCGCCGGACGAGAAGCCCGGACTTGCGGCGCCGGCAATCCCCGACGCTTCACCGGTTCGCGTCGTACCAGGCGTAGATCAGCGCCCCCACCACCAGGCAAATCGCCACAAACACCGCCCCGCCGGCACTCTTCCTTCTCATCCCCTGCCCCAACGCCCGCAGAAATCCGATCCCCGGCGCCCGGCAGGAGGGGCAACGCAGCGATCCCAAGGTGAGGGGGGTGCCGCAGAGGTTGCAGGATATGTTTCGGTCGAGCATGGCAGAATCAGCCCAGCCCCATTGAAAGGGCCGTTCCCCGCCCAGGTCAACCTCCTCGCCGTAAAACCAGCCTGATTCATTCTTGCCCCTGCGGTTGCGCCGGCGTTGATTGCCCCTCTCCCATGAGATCGCCGCTCCGACGCCTGCTCCGCGCCCTGCTGTGGCTTGGGGGCACCGTGACGATGGGGCTGATCGCGGGTCTCGCCTGGGAGGACTTCGACCGCCAGGCCGAACCGCTGCAAATTTCGGAGGGATCACCCGGCACCATGGTCATCACCGCAGGTCAGGATCCCACCCGCGTCCATGGCGCGACTCTCACCATCTCCACGCGGACGCCCTGGCCGGTGTCGCTGGAGACACGCTGCCGCTTCGACACCGAGCGGCGCACGCTGGACACGGTCTGGATTCATCCGACCGGACCCGTGTGGATTCGCCCGGGCGAATCCATCCATTGCACCCTCCCGCCCGGACCGGCGGAAGAGGACGCTACCATTACACTCTTCTGGACTCCGTTCCTTCATGCCGTCGTGGGACGCTGCCTGCGAATCGGCGCCCTGGGCGAGCACGCCTCCCAGCCCTTCGAACTCCAGTTGCCGGGCCCAATCCGGTGACCCGCACCCGGGAACTGCAGTTAGAGCCGACGACGGTCGTTGGCAACCGCGATTGTGGGACTGGCCTCCGAAAAGCCTTTCCCAGGCCAGCCTCCCACTGAACTCTGGTCCCAATGCGCTACGTCATTCCTTCATTCGCAGTCATTTTAGTGGCGTTTATATTCCCCAACAGCCCCTTGGCGTTGGTGGCCTACATCGCCATTGCGGTGTATTCACTCTTCTTGACTGCAAACCTGTATCGGAAGGCGTCACCCCCGATGCGGCGCCAATTCCTACTCGCTTCATCCTCCGCATCGTTCATTGCGCTCGGCATTGGGGCATTCTTCTACTTTCGCTGAACCGCGTCAGTGGGCGCTGCCCGTCGTCCCACATCATCAAACAAAAACGACTGCAATGCCTGACCGGTTAGCGCCTCGCTCCAATTCGACGTTCCCTCGCGTTTTCCTTGTTCTTCAATGGAGGATTCATTGGGCGCCAGAATCGTGAGCTCATGGAAAACGGACATTGCCGTTTTTCCCGCGCCGGCTTAGCTAGGTGTCACTCACTTGATGAACACTTCCCGCTTTGCCTGCGCCACCCTCGCAGCCCTCGTCGTCACCGCCACTTCGCAGTCCTTCTCGCTTCAGGCTGCCGACGCGGCAAAACCCATCCGCGTCCTGATTCTCGCCGGCGGGTGCTGCCACGACTACGGCGCCCAGAAGGACATTCTCAAGACCGGCCTGGAGGCGCGCGCCAACGTGTCCGTGCAGGTCATCTATACTTCCGATTCGAGCACGCATCCCGACCTGCCGATCTACGGCAACCCGGCGTACGCCGACGGATTCGACGTGGTGATCCACGACGAGTGCGCCGCCGACATCAGCGACGCCAACGCCATCAAGGGCGTTCTCAAGCCCCATCTGGACGGCGTCGCCGCCGTCAACCTGCACTGCGCGATGCACTGCTACCGCATTGGCGACCCGAACAAGGCGGCCACCCCGGGGACCGACCGGGCGTTGTGGTTCGACTACCTCGGCCTGCAATCCTCGGGTCACGGCGCCCAGAAGCCGATCACGCTCACCGTGACGGCGCCCTCGCACCCAATCGTCCAGGGCTGGAGCGGTTGGACTACGGGAAATGAGGAACTCTACAACAACATCATGATCTGGGGCGATGCGAAGCCCCTGATCCGCGGCACTCAGGACGGGGGCACGCAACCCGGCCGAAACGACACCGTGGTGGCCTGGACCCACGAATACGGTCCCAAGAAGACCCGCGTGTTTTCGACGACCGTCGGCCACAACAATAGCACCGTGTCCGATCCCCGGTATCTGGATCTCGTGGCGCGCGGTGTCCTGTGGACGACGCACCACCTCGGCAACGACGGCAAGCCTGCTGCCGGCTTTGGTCCTGGAGGCCACTGAGCCTCCAGGTTGCGTTTCGAATTCACCCCGCCCCGCCCCAGGCGTCGGCGGGGTTTTTCGTGGCGTGGATTCCGCCAGGACGCGGCGGCAATCACTCTCGCGAGCGACTCAGGGCACCATCGGCAGCCCTGGCCCATCGTACGGCTTGGCCAGCGTCGGCAGCGCGGGCCCATCCGACTCCTTCCACACTGCCTCATCCGGATGCTCCGGCGGTGCGATGAATCCGTGATACCGCCCCATCCAGTACGCGAGCAGCCAGCCTCCGGGTTCCACCACATCATTTCCACCGGATCCGCCATCCACCTGCATGGTCCAGGAATCCCATCGGATGGGCTGGCCTTCGCGGGGTGAGATCGCCTGGATCCCACCCTTCAGCGACACATAGCCGGCAGGCGTCTTCAGGTCGGCACGCGTCGAGTTGCGAAAGCTCCAGATCCGCAAATCGAGCGGCCATTCACGCAGGTGCGCCACCGATCGCTCCTCCTCCGTTGACGTGCCGCTGAGTACCGAGTGGACGTAGTTGAACCACGGTTGATGCTCAACGCGGAGCACCTCGTAGGTCCGTTCAAAGCTGCGCCGATAGACCGCGTGCAATCCGGGATCCGTCTCATAACGCAACAGCGTCCAGTAGCTCCAGAGGGCGAGCTGGTCCTCAAAGTGCAGCACCGCCTCGGGGGGCGCCGTCTGACGCTGGCGGAGCGTGTAGGAGGGATAGCCCATCTCCACCAGCTTGCGATAGGCCTCAGCGAACTCAGACCGGCCGCTCAAGGCCGCCGCCGTTTTGACAAACGACAGGAGTTCCAGCGCCTGAAGTCCGCGATCGAAGTGGCCTTCGTCGGTCAGGAAGTACTCGGGATCCCACCGCCCCCAGCGTGTCGGCTTGCCATCAACGTCCAGCAGCTGCCAGTGATTGCGGATCAAGTGTTCGGCAATTCGCGTGAGATGCTCCACAGCCAGGCGCTTCTCGTCCCCTTCGGCGGCCAGCTCCAGGAACCGGGACACCGCGTAGAAGTGCGAACACAGCTCATCGCTGGACGTGTCCCCCTTCCATTCGAACCGCGGATCCGCTTTCGAATCGTGCCATTCGGCCGGATAGCCGCCGGATCCCCCGGTGGCCTTGTGACCGGTCTCGTTCTTCACCCAGATGGCCCGCGCCGGGAATCCGGAAATGCCGGTCATGCGCTCCAAAAACCGGAGCGCATGAAACGAGTTTGTCGCTTCACGCCGGGCGGCGGGATCCCGGGTGACGGCATAGCGGTACGACTGCGCCGTCAGATAGTCGCCCGAATACCCGCCGTCATTGTCGCCCGCCTCCCGAACAAACGCCTTCAGCCCTTCGTCCCATTCCAGCTTGTGAAGCAGCCCGAGCCGCTTCTGTCCGGACGCCTCGATGTACCGCTCAAAATAGGCGGCCTTCCGTGCCAGCGTGA
>CANGMO010000244.1 GCA_947454295.1 Verrucomicrobiota bacterium
ACTTCACTCCCACCTCCTCAAACCCCAGCCCTCCAAGATTATGGTAGAGTTGGCGGGCGGCGGGCAGGCGCGGGGTGGTTTTGCGGAGCTCGAGTTGTTCGGCGGGAGTCAGACGACGCGAGCGACGCATGGCCTCCAGGGCCAGCCCGTGATCCAGATCCATGTCGTCGCGGCCGTGACCCGCGGTGACCAGCAAGTCCTCATAGCCATCCAGATCCACATCGAGGAACAACGGGGTCCAGGACCACTCGGTCGCCGCGAGCCCCATGGCATAAGCGACCTCGGCAAAGGTGCCGTCCCCGCGGGCGAGCTGAACCGTGTTGCGGCCCACTTGCGGCCGATGGAAGACCTCGCCGGGCGGCGTGGACTCCATTCCCTTGTCCATGCGGGTGAGACGCACCGCATGATGCCGGCTCAGCATGTCGAGAATGATCAGGTCATCGTGACCGTCCCGATTGATGTCGGCCACGTCGACGCCCATTGAAAACCTGCTGGTGCTACGGAAGGCCTGCGGAGGCGCGGGACGAAAGTGGCCATGGCCATCGTTGAACCAGATGCGATCGGGGCTCTCGAAGTCATTGCAGACATACAGATCGGGATGCCCATCCCCATTGAGATCGCGGAAGGTCACCGACAAACCCCAGTCGAATAGTTTCTCACGGAGCGGCGCTCCCGCTTCATCCAGAAACACACCGGCATCCCACGGAACCGGAACGAAGTGACCGCGCCCGTCGTTGCGGAAGAGCACGTCCGGCTCCCCGTGTTCCAGGATGCTGCCGGACTTCGTGTAGCTGAAGCGTCCCTCAAGAGCTGGAGCCGTGGTCGGCTGGCCGTTGACGGAGGTCACCACCGGGCGCCCGTCCACCTGGTTTACGCGAATCTGGGTGGCGGGTTGATCGCGGAGCGTCGAGGGACGGTAATTCGCCACATACAGGTCGAGTGCCCCATCGCCATCGTAGTCCGCCAGGGCGAGCGACATGCCGCCGCGTCCGGGATTGAGCGGCTCGGCCGGCGTGAAATGCCCGCGTCCGTCGTTGAGAAAGATCCAGGTGCCACCCGCCACCGAATTCAGCACCAGATCCGCGTCGCCATCGCCGTCCACGTCGGCAAACACGGCGCCCGTAACATCCAATCCCGCCCCCGGCGATCCGGAGGACTGCGTGACGTCGGCAAATTTCCATCCTCCCAGATTCCGATAGAGTCGACTGCCGCCGTCGAGGCCGCCGAAAAACAAATCCGGCCGGCCATCCCCATCGACATCGGCCGCCGTGACGCCGGATCCATTGAGATAAATCTGATTGGTCGTCTGTCGTTCGATCGAAAGCCGGTTGGTGAAGCCGATGCCGGTCGTCGCGGCATCCATGCGCGAGAACCCTGGCCGTGGTCCCGCAACCGGAGCCAGCGCGCGAATCCGCCCCCACTCTCGCGATTCCCAGTCGCCGGCGGCAGCCGACAGGCGCGTCAGCGCAATGGATGCGGCCGGCAGCATCAGGACGGCGCGGCAGGAGTGATGGAAAAAGGTGTGTCGCACGATGATGGTTTGCTCAGTTCGTTCCTAATGCAGCAACTGGCCTGAAGTGGAGAGGGTGCAGTGGGAGGAGTTGGGTGGGAGTTCGGTGCGGGTGTGGGTACCGCCGGGCCAGGTGACGTGCACGGCCTTCACTTCGGCCTGCATTCCCATCACCTGTTCGGTGGCGTCCTGACTCCAGTAGCCGCTCCCGCCGTGCACCTCGCGTGCCGGCCCCAGTTTCCCGTCCGCGTACTCCAGCCGGATCACCGCTCCGTATCCGTCCCGGTTCTCGCCCTTCCCCACCACCTTCACCTTCAGTCCGCGTTTGGCCCGCTCGTTGTGGTACAGCTTCAGTCCCGCTCCGTTCTGTCCCACCACCACATCCACCCGGCCATCCCCGTCATAGTCCCCCACTGCCGCTCCGCGGCCCTCTCCATACACCTCCAGCCCGCTGTCCTCCACGCCAGCAAAGCCACCTTTTCCGTCTCCCTTCAGCCACGCGCCACGGCCCGCATCGCTGCGCGACTCCGAGGCGTTCACCCCAAAGAAGTTCCCCACCACCAGCACATCCTCCAGTCCATCCCCATCGTAATCCGCCACACACACTCCATACCCAACCGTCCGCTGCGCCACCTCCGGCAGCTCCACGGCTTCAAACTTCCCGCCCCGGTTCAGGAACACCGTCGTCCCCAGCCAGTCCACCTCCAGCATCCCGCTCTTCCTCCCGGCCAGGATCCCTCCCATCTCCGCCTCCGCCCACGCCCGGTGGCTCGCATACTTCTCACGCACCCACGGCAACGTCTTGGACACCGTGTTCAGGTCCCGCACCGGTTGCCACTTCCCGCCCTCCTCCTCCGCCTCCAGCAGCTCCACCGTTCCCACCGTGTTCCAATCCCCCCAATACAGCCGGTCGCGTCCGTGACGCGTGTTCCGGCCCCAGTTCGAGGCCACCAAATCCATTTTCCCATCCCCGTCAAAATCGCCAGCGCTCACCCCGTTCCAGTACCCGCGGTACTTCCCGAGGCCCATCTCCTCCTCCTTCAGTTCCCCCTTCCGGTTCCGGTACGTCCGAATCGCCCCCCATTCCGTCGCCAGCACCAGCTCCGGATACCCGTCTCCATCCAGATCACTCCATACCGCTCCGCTCACCAGCCCGCTGTCCTTCAGCGCTGCCGTGTTTACTGCATCCTCCTTCCACACGCCGCCTTCGCGCTTCCAGATCCGCGAGCCCTCCGACTCCGGATACCGACCGGCTTTCACACGGCAGCCCACGAACACTTCCAACTCTCCGTTGCCTTTCAGGTCTGCCACCGCGATGGCGCTGCTGGAGCCCCACGGCCCCTTCACCACCTTCTCCGCCTCCCCACCTGCCTGCCACAGCTCCGCTCCGCCTTCGGTGTTCGTGTACTCCTCGTAGTTCGCGCTCCCGTACACCACGCCGGTCTTCCTTCCCGCTCCGGGCAGACCCGCAAGCCCGCTTTGGTCCCGGTCCGCGAAGGCGCCTTCGCGGGCTTCAAACCCACCTTTCCCGTCGTTCCGCAGCCACGACAGTTTTCCGTTCTTTCCGCTGCCCATCACCACGTCCAGCAGTCCGTCTCCATCCACATCCATCCACCCCACTCCGGGTCCAAGCTGGCTCAGCTTTCGCGGCAGCAGACCCTGGCGTTCAAAATCCTCGAAGCCCTCCTCGTGATGCGTCACGCCCGTGCTTACTTCACGGAACCACGGCGTGGGTGCACCACGCTTGGGCGACTCCCATCGCTCTGTCGTCCGGCTCTCCTCAATCTCGTACTCCCGGTTCGCTTCCACCCCTTTCACCACGCTCCGCTTCCCGCTTCGCCACCTCACCTCCAGCTCCATTCCCTTCTCCACCTTCCCGCTCGCAAACACCCGCATCGCGTCGTCCGACGACAGGTACCGGCCTCCAGCCATCATCTCCTGCGACTGCTCCCCTACCGCTCCACCCCGCAGCGTCACACGCGCTCCAATGCCACGCGTGTTCTTCCCCTCTCCCTTCAATCGAACCGCCACCCGTCCACCTCCAGCCTCGTTCCGGTACACTCCGGCCACGCCATTCATCTCATTCACCACCACGTCCAGATCCCCGTCCCCGTCCACATCCACCACACACATCCCGTGCCCAACCCCCTCCATCCCAAACCCCCACTTCACTCCCACCTCCTCAAACCCCAGCCCTCCAAGATTATGGTAGAGTTGATGCCTTCCCGGGCGCGGGCCGTATTGCAGCAGCTTTCCGGGAATCTGTTCCTTGCGATATGGACCGCCCGCATCGATCCGCGCATTCGCGTCGAGGTCCTGCGTATCCACGAGATTTCCGGTCGTGAGCAGCAGGTCCTCATACCCGTCCAGGTCCACATCGAGAAACACCGAGGACCACGTCCAGCCGGTGGTGGCAACGCCCCGCGCATACGCCACGTCCGCGTACGTGTTGTCCCCGCGACTTTGCTGCAGCACGTTTCGGCTGTTTTGGGGCCTGTTGGTCAGCGACTCGTAATCACCGATCGCCGCCATCGCCCCCGGGCTATGAACCAGGCGGTCTGTGTGGGCGCGATCCAGCATGTCTGCGACGAAGAAGTCGTCGTGCCCATCGCGGTTCACGTCCGCAAAATCCACACACATTGAAAACGTGGGGGAGGACCGCAGCGCCAGCGTGGCCATGGCGTGAAACTGTCCGTGACCGTCATTGATCCAAACCCGATCCACGCTGTGGAAATCGTTGCAGACATACAGGTCGGGGGCGCCGTCGCCATTCAGATCACGGAAGGCCACCGACAATCCCCAATCGCGGGGCGCCTGCTTGATCGGGGCTCCCGATTCATCCAGAAAGGCACCCTGATCCCACGGCACGGGAGTCCAGTTTCCCCGGCCATCATTCCGATACAGCACGTCCGGCTCCCCGTGCTCGAGCACCGCACCGGCCGGAGTGTATTCTAGCGCGTCGCGATCCTCGGGACGGATGACCCGCTGACCATTGATGCGGAGCACCGAGAATCCGGTGCTGCGAATGGTGGTGGTGCGATAGTTGGCGACGTAGAGATCGAGGTCGCCATCTCCATCAATGTCGGCCAAGGCCATGGACATGGCGCCGCCGCTCGACTGCAGACCTGAATTGAGCTTCTCAACAAAATGGCCGTGACCGTCGTTCAGGAACTCCCGGGTGCCACCTCCGTGCAGATTGACCAGCAGATCCAGATCGCCATCTCCATCGACATCCACCAACGCTGCTCCGGTGGTGTAGCGGCCGGTGAAGTCGAGTCCCGACGCCTCGGTGACGTCCTCGAATTTCCAATTGCCGAGATTCCGGTACAGACGGGCGGGAGCCTCGACACCACAAAAGAAGAG
>CANGMO010000245.1 GCA_947454295.1 Verrucomicrobiota bacterium
CCCGTTTCCAAGGGCCCGATCCCCCCTCCTACCGCCGGCGCCCCGGCGACCTCCAAGCGCGGACGCAAAGGGACTCGGCATTCGGTTCCGGCCGAGATCAACTTCTTCCCCCCGCTGGAGGAATCCGAATCCCGGAGCCCCGAGTTCCACTTCAACCTCAAGCCCAAGGAGGTGAAGGCGCATCTCGACCGCTTTGTGATCCAGCAGGACGAGGCGAAGAAGGTGCTCAGCGTGGCGCTGTGCGATCACTTCCAGCACGTCCGCATGACCCGCGCCGGACTCAAGGCGCCGTTCTACACCAAGCAGAACGTCCTGCTTCTCGGCCCCACCGGCGTGGGCAAGACGCACCTCATCCGCTCGGCGGCCGAATTGATCGGCGTGCCGTTCGTGAAGGCCGATGCCACCAAGTTCAGCGAGACCGGCTATGTCGGCGGTGACGTGGAGGATTTGGTGCGCGACCTTATCCGCCGCACCGGGGGTGACGTCAGCCAGGCCGAGCACGGCATCATCTACCTCGATGAAATCGACAAGATCGCCGGCCGGGAATCGGGCGGACGCGACGTCAGCGGCAAGGGCGTCCAGACCAACCTGCTCAAACTGATGGAGGACGCCGACGTCGCGGTAGTGTCGCCGAATGACATCATGGGCCAGGTCCAGGCCGTGATGCCGCGCCCCGGCCAGCCTCCCCGGACGCAGGGCGAGACCATCAACACGCGGCACATCCTGTTCATCGTCAGCGGCGCCTTCGCCGGACTCCCCGCCATCATTCGCAGCCGCCTGGCGGCCTCCGCGGCCACCATTCCAACCGGCGGCGACGAAGCGCTCATGGACCTCGCGATGACGGCAGACTTCGTAAATTTCGGATTTGAACCCGAGTTCATCGGCCGACTGCCGGTACGCGTCGCCTGCCAACCGCTGGCGGAGAAGGACCTCTTCGACGTCATGCGCCGCAGCGAGAGCAGCCTCCTGCGTCAATACGAGCGTGCCTTCAAGGCCTATGGCATCAACGTGAAGTGGCGCACCGACGGACTCCGTCGCATCGCCCGTCTGGCCGCCACCGAGGGAACCGGAGCCCGCGGACTGATGACCGTCTGCGAGCGCGTGCTGCGCGACTTCAAGTTCGAGCTGCCCTCCAGCACCGTGGACGAATTCGCCGTGACCAAGGAATTGGTCGACGATCCCAAGGCCACGCTCGCCGGCCTGTTGAAGAAATCCGGGAAGCGGTGAGACGCGGATTGCACGAATCCTCAAGGAATTGAGGGGAACTCCCCGCGGGCTTGATCGGTTTTTCCCAGTGAAAATCCGTGAAATCCGTGTCGATTCCCCTCCCCGCGTTGCCTAACGTCCGACGGATTTCGTCATGGCCCTGCAGCTCTACAACACGCTCACCCGCTCCATCGTCCCCTTCGAGCCGATGTTCCCGGACAACCGGGACGCGGCCGGGCGGCAGGTCGTGGGGATGTACTGCTGCGGCCCGACGGTTTACGACTACGGTCACATTGGCAATTTCCGCACCTTCGTCTTTGCCGACCTGGTCCGGCGTTACCTCGAGTTTCGCGGCTACGCCGTGAAGCACGTGATGAACATCACGGATGTGGAGGACAAGATCATCCGAAAGGTGCGCGAGACCGGCTCGCCGCTGCTGGAGTTCACCGCGAAGTACACGGGGATCTTCCTCGAGGATCTCAGCACCCTCTCCTGCCTTCCGCCCACCGACCTTCCCCGCGCCACCCAGTTCATCGGGGAGATCGTCGCGCTGATCGAAAAGCTCGTCGCCCGGGGCATCGCCTACAAAACTTCGGACGGATCGGTGTATTTCAGCATCGAGAAGTACCGCGGGTGCGGCTGCAACTACGGCCAGCTGGTGAACCTGAACTTCGACGCCATGCGGGTCGGCGAGCGGGTCGCCAACGATGAGTACGACAAGGAGTCGGTCGCCGACTTCGCGCTGTGGAAGGCGCGCGTGCCCGAGGATGGCGACGTCTTCTGGCCCAGCCCCTGGGGCGAGGGCCGCCCGGGCTGGCACATCGAGTGCAGCGCCATGAGCATGAAGGTGCTCGGACCGAGTTTTGACCTTCATCTCGGCGGCGAGGATCTCGCTTTCCCGCATCATGAGGATGAAATTGCGCAAAGCGAAGGCGCAGGCGTGCAGTCGCCCGGACGTCCCTTCGTGAAGCACTGGATGCACGGCGCCCACCTGCTGGTGGAGGGGAAGAAGATGAGCAAGTCGCTCGGAAACTTCTTCACCGTGCGTGACCTGATTGCCAAGGGCTACACCGGGCGCGAGATCCGCTTTCTGCTGCTCAGCGCGGCGTACCGCGAGACCTTCAACTTCACCCTGGCCGGTCTCGACGGCGCCCGCACCGCGCTGGCGCGACTCGACGAGTGCCTGGGCAAGCTCACCGAACTCGCCGCCGGCGCCCAAGCGACCGCCCCGGCCGACGGACTCGTCGGACGTTTCACCGAGGCGATGGACGACGATCTCAACGTCTCGTCCGCGTGGGCCGCCGTGTTCGACTGGGTGCGTGAGCAGAATCGGCTCCTGGCTGCGGGTCAGATGACCACCGTGCAGGCTGCCATCGAACTCGCCGCGTGGAATCGGATCAACACGGTGTTCGGCATTCCGGGCGCCGCCACCTCCGAGGTTCCGGCCGACATCACGGCACTGGCCGAGTCCCGCGTGGCGGCGAAGAAGGCAAAGGATTTCGCCCGGGCGGACGCCATTCGCGCGGAATTGAAATCGCTCGGCTGGCTGGTCGAGGACACCGCAAAGGGCCCGAAGCTCAAGCGCGTCTGACCCGCCCACGCCATGGACTTCCCGCTCGTCCAGCTGAAGTTCCAACTGACCTGGTGGGATTTGATCCAGGCCACCGTGCGGGCGACCCTGCAGACCAAACTTCTCTGGATCACCGCGTTCATCCTGGGTGCGTTTCGCACCGGCATGATCCTGAACAACGGCGGCGATCCCGCCCCGGCCTTCGGCGCCGGAGTGTGGGTGGTGCTGCTGCTGGTGGTGGTGTACCTGACCATCGTTCCGGCGCTCTCGCTCACCCAGCAGAAGCGCATGGCCGGCCTGGAGGTCACGCTTGAGGTGTTTGAAACGCATCTGCACATCCAACACGCCTACGGCAATTCCGAATTGAAATGGAATGCCATCGTGAGCGTGTCCTCGAACGGCGACGCCCTGTATCTGGGACTCGGACCGGGCAAACTGTTGATGGTGCCGCGACGCGCCCTCGCGGACCCCAAGCAGTGGAACGGACTGGTCGGATTCTGCCGCGGCAAGATCGCGACCAAGCCCGCCTAAGCCCGGACCCGACATGATCCGACGGCTCCCCATCGACCACATCGACGACCCGCGGCTCGCGCCCTATCGCAACATGCGGGCCCAAACCGGGCATCTGGGCGACGGGGTGTTTGTCACCGAAGGTCCCAAGGTGGTGGAGCGATTGATGGATTCGGACCTGGAGCTCCTGTCCATCCTGATGCCTCCCGAATGGCTGCAGGATTTTCAGTCACGTCTGGACGCGTATCCGCGCGATATCGATCTGTTCGTCGCGCCGCTTTCCACCCTTGAGCAGCTGACCGGATACAACCTCTACCAGGGGGTCCTGGCGTTGGGGCGCGTGCCATCGCCCACCCCGTTGGAGGGCTTCGCTACGATGCCGGGTCCGCGACTGCTGGTCGCCCTGGACGGCGTGGGCAACTCGGAAAACACCGGAACCATCATCCGGACGGCGACGGCCATGGGCGTCCAGGGGCTTATCGCCGGCGAAACGGCCTCGCATCCGTACATGCGTCGCTCGGTGCGCAGCTCCATGGGGGCCGTGTTCCGCATGCCGCATTACTGCGCCGCGAGCCTGCGCGAGACGTTGCTCCAATTGCGCGGGATGGGATTCCATTGCGTGGCCGCGCATCCGCACGTGGATGGACGCACCCTCTGGCAGGCGGAGTTCACCGGCGACACCTGCCTGGTCCTTGGTGCGGAGGGAAACGGGATTCGTCCAGAAGTCCTGTCGGTCTGCGCCGACGCCGTCGCCCTTCCCATGCTGGCCGGAGTCGATTCCCTCAACGTGGCGAGTGCGGCGGCGGTATTCCTTGCGGAGGTCCGGCGGCAACGACGCGGACGTTAACCGAACGCTCGCCACGGAGCGCCGGCATCCTGCCGGCGAGTTGGATTCAATCCGAACGCAGGAAAGCAGGCGCAGGGAGCGCTCGAAACAACCGCCACGGCCATTCATTCCTTCCGCTGCGTGCAAACCAATAGCGCGAGAGGACTCGCGCACTCCAGGACGCTGTCGCGCGCACACGGGAAGCGGGACGAAGGAGCCGAGTGCTCAATGGGATCTACGTAGCTCTGCGTATGGCCGGAACGAGGGGGTCTCCGGAATGGTTATCGGCAGCCAGCCTACCCGGCTGGCTCCAACCCATGAAACGCATCGCTCGACTCCTTGTTGCCCTCACGCTGACCCTGTCCATGCCCCAATGGGCCCGCGCCCTTAGCCCGGAAGACGTGGCCAAGGCCCAAAAGATTCTCAAAGTGGTGGCCGATGTGGCCGCCAAGCTCCAGCAGTCCTCGGTGACGCTCACCGCGCCGACCCCGCTGACCAATCAGACCGGCGCCTTCTTCCTGCCCTACAATTCCAAGGGTGAACTGACCGGGTGGGCCAACAAGGCGCTCAACGCCCAGATCGGCGCGGCAGTCGGCGAGAAGGCCGGTGAAGAGGCCGGCAAGGCGCTGGTGAGCAAGGTGCCTTTTGGTGGATTGCTCGGTGGTGCCGCGAAGAGCAAGGGCAAGGAACTCGGCGCGGTGGCTGCGGTCGGCGGACCCGAGTTCATCAAGTCGTCCTCGGATCTTTCC
>CANGMO010000246.1 GCA_947454295.1 Verrucomicrobiota bacterium
CAGCAGGCCACCTCCGGGAGCCCGGGTCACCGCGGTGATCATGCTCCGCGAAATTTCCGCGTTTCCAAACTTGGGACCGGTGCCGACCCGGTCGACCCGGAACACCCCTTCCCCATGGGCCACCAACCACGGCGTGCCTGCATTATCGGCAAGATACGCCATCATGCCCCCAACCCGGTTGTCCACGCGTTGAACCAGTTGCGTTCCAGTTCGCGCATACACGCCCTTGGTTTCGAGCACAAGGAGCAGCTCCCCGCTGTCGCTGACACTGATCTGCCGAACCGGACTTCCCGTCGCCTCAAACCGGCCGAAGCGGCCATCGGCATACGATTGAATCCCCTGATCCGTTCCCAGCCAGAGGGTGCCGGCCGCATCGCGATGCAAACTGCGGATGTGATGATCCGCCAGCCCGTCCTCGGCGGTGAACACCCGCACCTCATTGCGAACGATACGCGCCAACCCTCCGGTTTGGGCGCCGGCAATCACCTCGCCATCACCCGAAACGCACAACGCGCTCACCGGCTCGGACGGCATCCCATCGCGGCTTGAATACACATCGAACCCCGCCTCCTCGTACCGAGCCACGCCGCCACTCTCCATCCCCACCCACAGACTTCCATCCGGATCGGGACACAAGGTCAGCACCACCGCATCAGGAAGTCCTTCCGTGACCCCAAAACGCACGCTCCGTCCCTGCTCCCATCGAATCAGCCCGTTTCCCAGCCGCGAAATCCACAGGCGGTCGCGCGAATCCACGGCGAGCGCCACGCTTTGCGCGGAAAACGTCGGATCCACACCAAAGTCCATCGGCGGGACAAGTCTCCCCTGACGCCAGATCGATAGCCCCAGGCCGGAGCCGATCCACATGCTCCGATCCGCGGTCTCGGCGAATCCGAAGACGTTCAAATTGTAGAGACCATCGGGCACCCCAAACTGCTCCAACGGCCCGGGCCCCCGGTGCCACAACCCCATCAGGGCCCCGTCGTCCGCGGCGACGCCGACCCAGGTTTCCATTCCGGAGACCCGCACGCACCGAATCACCGCCGACTCCAGGGCTTCAAATCCGGGCACCATCTCGAGCGCCGTTCCGGTCCACCGCCTCAAGCCGTGCTGAGTTCCCACCAGCACCTGGCCCTGCCCGCCGTCGGCCAGGCAGGTGATCGCATTGGTGGCCACGGCATCCCCCAGCTTGGCACGAGCAAACCCGGCACCATTCCAAATCGCGAGGCCTGCGGTGGTACCCACACAAAGCCGGCCGGCGCCGTCGAGAAGCAGCGCGGTGACCGAGCGCGCGGGAAGGCCATCCCGCTCCCCGAAGGAATCGAACCGTCGACCATCGAAGCGGGACAAACCACCCGCCGTTCCCATCCAGACGAATCCATCCCGGTCAACACACAGGGCCTGCACGCGGTTGTCGGCGAGGCCGTCAAGCGTGGTCCAGGCACGCCAGCGACCCTTGCGAAACGGAGCGAATCGGAGGTCGATGCGGTCAAGGGACGCCGCGCCGTCACAGGTGACTGGCGTGGCCAGAGCCGTTTCGCGAGCGCTGGCACCCGGGGCGTTGCGATGATACGCGAAGCCCTCCGCCAGATGGCACCGGATCCAGTAGCGACCGGGAATCGGATTGCGAAACCGGTAGGCTCCGCTGGCGTCCGAAACCGTGGAATCAACCACGGAATCCGCCTCCCATCGCCCTGTCTCCGTCTCGCGGATGCGGATCAAGTCCACCGCCACGTTCGCGTGGGGACTGCTGTCGAATCCCGTGAGGCGCCCTCCGAGCACCGCCTCCGGTTTCAATCGCAGCAACAAATTGGAGCCAGCGAGCGACGGCATCGTGACTTCCGGAATCCATTGCGCCGTGGGTCCGAACGAGGCGCCCAGATCCAGTCGAACCCCGGGCCGAGCCTGCAGATTGAACGCGAACCGACCGGTGGTTTCTGCCGTGGCGAGCAGCAGCACGCGTCCGTCACGAGTCACCTGTATTCTCGCAGGCACCGCCACACCGGCTGGATTCATCACCTCACCGGAGACCAACGTGCCATCCAACACCGTACTGTCGGCCACCGCGGTGACCGCGTTGCCCTTCCGGGTGACGGAAGATCGGAATGCCGATGTCCCATTCGTCGACCCATTTTCAAAGTTCAGTTCCCCTAACAACCCCGAGGCAGGATCTCCCAAAATCCCCTGGGCGGCCCGCTGCACCTCCGTCGCCGAAAGTGCGCGTCGCCAGATGCGAAAGTCGTCGACGAGCCCGTTGAAGTCGGGGTTGGCGGACCACTGCGAGCGGCCGATCAACCCCTGTCCCGACTGGAGAAACCTTCGAGGTCCGCCCGCAAACGCGGCTGTCCCTTGCAGCACACCATTGACGTAAAGCCGGACCTCGGATCGGCCCACCGTGGCGGCGAGGTGATACCACCGGTCGAGCTGGATGGGGTGTTGGGCGGGAAGCACCAGTGCCGCGTCGGGCTCGCCCGGGGCGTAGATGAAAAGACGGAAGCGCGCCGGATAATCCCCGGTGTTGAGGCCAATCATGCTGCGGGCCACGCCCACGCCGAAGACCTGGGCATAGCGCCCGGCATCTCGGCAGTTCACCCGACACTCAATGGTGAATTCGTCCTGCGAAACCAGCGCCTCGGCAGGAAACCTCAGGTAGTCCCCCTGCCCTCCCAGTGATAGGGCATGGTTCTCCGCTGCTGTTCCCCGCCCCCGGCCCGCGCCGATGAACAACCCGAACAGGAGAATCAAACGACCCACCGCGAGCCAGGATGGGCTCCATTGAATTCCGCACACCATGGATGACGACCCCGCGATCCTCGCGATTCCCATTCTCGATGGACACAGAAATCACGCGCTCTCGAGGCGGCCGGGCTCGTCGTCAAAACAGGCCTCAAAGATCCATCCACGTCGCGGCTACGGTTCGACAAACCGAAAGTACTGGCGTTCCGCCAACTCCCCCTGCGGCATTTCCAACCCCTCGTCTCGAACGTCCCCGGGCACCGGCCGCCAGTTCCTCCAAGCCGATCCATCGCCGGATCGTTCAATTCGACCCGCTCGCCCCAGCACTCCCGTGGCGCGGAGCCGGCGAACCCTGCGTTGCGAATCGCCCTCCAGCGCCAATTGGACGCGTGAATCCGCCGGTTGAACCGGTTGCACCTCCGAAAACATTCCGTTGAAATCGGAGACCACCAGACCGTACTGGGGTGCGTAGTCGAGTCGGTCGGCAAACACTGCCCCGTTCCTGGCGATCAACTGCGGCGACTGCGGATCGCGGACATCCACCGCAGCCACCCCTCCATACCGGGCCGCCACATAGGCCACGCCATCCAGCACCAAGACGTTGGTGGAGAACCCGGTAATGGCGACACGTCCAACCACGCGAGGGGAATCCGGCAGCCGAATATCCACGCCGATGAGCCCCTCCGCACCGGCGGCGATCCATGCCGTCGTGTTGGTGACCGCAAATCCGAAACAGGGAACCCGTTCCAGCAGGGTGGACACCACCTTGGGTCGCGGATTCTCCGGAGTGCCCGGCATCAGGATCGCGAACCCGGGCCCGGGCAAACGTCCTGTCGTCATCAAGCGGTTCCCAACCACCTTCAGGTCCGTCACGAACCCAAGCGGACCACCGGAATCCAGGGGACCGAGGCCCTGTTTGCTGGTGGCATCATACACGTCGACGCCGGAGCCCGCGTACATCACATAGAGCAACCCATCCTTCAGGAGGAGGCTCGAAACGGACGACCAATTACCTCCCGGCGTGTACTCCCGCAGCCGCTCGCCGACCACGCCGTTGGTGAATCGATAGGCAACCACCGGCACCGACTCCCCTGCGGAAAACCACTCATCGCCGAGTGCCACTCCCGGGTTGGGAAACAACTCCGGCGGCAGGTTGGTCCGCGAGGCAAACACAGCCTTACGCTCGAGCGAGGTCGTCGCGCCCAGTTGAAACACGAACACGCCGGCCGGCCCGGCCACGTGGAGCAGGTCCCCTTCGCTTCGAATCAACGCCGGCGGCGGAGTGGCCTCCGGGAGCACACATCCGCCCACGCGGCTCAGTCCGCCTGCTTCGCCGATGCGAAAAACCTCCACCGACGCGTGTCCCACCTCGCCTGAAGCCGCTCCCGTCGCAGCGGAGGAGGAGACGAAAAGAGACTCCTCGGTCAGGAGAATCCCCCCAAGTGCCGGGTGAAACCACGGCAGCCGCTGGGATTCCACCGGTCCAAACGGAAGATTGGTTCCGCGAACCAGGGTGAGACCACCTCCCACCGGAAGATCTCCCGTGACGCCTCGATTGCCACGGAACGAGCGCACGCCCGTTCCAAAAACCGACACCTCACGACGGGACACAAAAGGCGCTCGTGGATTGTCGAGATTCAGTTTCCTCACCTGGCGGCCCACCAGAACCGGAGCGCCGTCGAAATCCTCCAGCAAGGTTTCCCCGGCCGAAGAACTGAGCGGCGGCCAAAAAGGATCCACGACGTACTCAACCTTTCCCGGCGCCTCGGGCACACGCCAATCCACCACCGCCAAGGTTCCGTTCGACTCTTCGTACAGGAAGCCCTCCCGAAGGAAGGCCGCGTGCGATGCAAACGGGAAGTCAACCGAGGCCAGAAGCGACACGGCACCGTTATCCCGGAAGCGCAACCGCCGCCTGGTTGAAGATCCGTCGAAGACCACCACGGTTCCGTCCCCGGCGGGAATCACGCGCTTCCACGACTCACTGGAAACATAGCGGCCAAGGACCCGCGGTTCCGCGGGATCGCCGAGATCGAACGCCACCACCCCCGCCCGGCCGTCCGCAAGGTACGCTCTCGTCCCCTCCACGACATAGTCCAGCCCCTCCCCATAGGCCG
>CANGMO010000247.1 GCA_947454295.1 Verrucomicrobiota bacterium
AAGGCGGCCGTCAAGGGCATCGTCAAGGTGGCCTCCAAGCTGGGCATCTCGACGATCCAGTCGTACCGCGGCGCCCAGATCTTTGAGGCGATCGGCATCAATGAGGCCGTGGTCGACAAGTACTTCACCTGGACCTCCACGCGCGTGGAAGGCATCGGCATGGAGGAGATCGCCGGCGAAGTGGAATCGCGCCACCGCAAGGCATTCCCGGACCGCAACACCGCCGTGGCGGCGCTCGATGTGGGCGGCCAGTACCAGTGGCGTCGGGAAGGGGAGTATCACCTCTTTAACCCCGAGACGGTCCACAAGCTGCAGAAAGCGGTCCGCAACGCCGACTACAACACCTTCAAGGACTACTCGAAGCTGGTGAACGAGCAGTTCAAGAACTGGGCGACGCTGCGTGGTCTGCTCGATTTCAAGCCGTCGCAGGCCATCCCCATCGAGGAGGTGGAATCCGTCGAATCGATCGTCCACCGCTTCAAGACCGGCGCGATGAGCTACGGCTCGATCTCGAGCGAGGCCCACGAGGCGCTGGCCATCGCCATGAACCGCCTGGGCGGAAAGTCCAACACGGGTGAAGGCGGCGAGGATCCCGCCCGGTTCATCCCGATGGCGAATGGCGATTCCAAGAATTCCGCCATCAAGCAGGTGGCCTCCGGACGCTTCGGCGTGACCAGTCACTACCTGGTCAACGCGAAGGAACTGCAGATCAAGATGGCCCAGGGCGCCAAGCCCGGTGAAGGCGGCCAGCTGCCCGGCGGCAAGGTCTATCCGTGGGTGGCCAAGGTGCGCCATTCCACTCCGGGCGTCGGACTGATCTCGCCGCCGCCGCATCACGACATCTACTCGATCGAGGATCTCGCCGAGCTCATTCACGATCTCAAGAACGCCAACATCCATGCCCGAATCAGCGTGAAGCTGGTTTCGGAGGTGGGCGTGGGCACGATCGCCGCGGGCGTCGCCAAGGCCCACGCAGACGTGGTGCTGATCTCGGGCTTTGACGGCGGCACCGGTGCCTCGCCCCAGACCTCGATCAAGCACGCGGGCATCCCCTGGGAGCTCGGTCTTGCCGAGACCCACCAGACGCTGGTGCTGAACAATCTGCGGTCGCGCATCGTGGTGGAGACCGACGGCCAGTTGAAGACCGGCCGGGACGTGGTTATCGCCGCGCTGCTGGGCGCCGAGGAATTCGGTTTTGCCACCGCACCGCTGGTCGCCCTCGGCTGCATCATGATGCGCGTCTGCCATCTGAACACCTGCCCGGTCGGCGTCGCCACCCAGGATCCCGAACTCCGCAAGCGCTTCACCGGCGACCCGCAGCACGCGGTCAACTTCATGCGCTTCATCGCCATGGAAGTCCGCGAGATCATGGCGTCGCTTGGATTCCGCTCCATCACCGAGATGGTCGGCCGTACCGACCGCCTCGAGCCCCGCAAGGCGGTCGAGCACTGGAAGGCGCGCGGCGTTGATTTCAGCAAGATCCTCTACCAGCCGGACGCCGGCCCCGAGGTGGGTCGCTACTGCCAGATGGTCCAGGACCACGGCATCCAGCGCTCGCTCGACATCACCACGCTCCTCGACCTGTGCAAGCCGGCGATCGAGCGCAAGGAAGCGGTCAAGGCGACATTGCCCATCCGCAATGTGAACCGCGTGGTCGGCACCATCACCGGCAGTGAAGTGACCCGGCGTCACGGAGCCACCGGCCTGCCGGAGGACACCATCCAGCTGACCTTCCAGGGCAGCGCCGGTCAGAGCTTCGGTGCCTTCATGCCGAAGGGAATGACCTTCACGCTCGAGGGCGATGCCAACGACTACCTCGGCAAGGGATTGTCCGGCGGCAAGCTGATCCTGCGTCCGCCCGAGGGCTCCACCTTCCGTGCCGAGAACAACATGATCACCGGCAACGTGGCGCTGTACGGCGCGACGGCCGGCGAAGTCTACATTCGCGGCATGGCGGGCGAGCGCTTCTGCGTCCGCAATTCCGGCGTCACCGCCGTGGTTGAAGCCGTGGGTGACCACGGCTGCGAGTACATGACCGGTGGCAAGGTGGTCATCCTTGGACCCACGGGCCGCAACTTTGCGGCCGGCATGTCCGGCGGCGTGGCCTACATCCTCGACGAGAAGGGCGACTTCCCCTCGCGCTGCAACCAGCAGCTCGTTGGGTTGGAAAAGCCCGACGCGGCCGATCTGCAGGAGCTTCGTACCATCATCGGCAACCACGCCATCAACACGCGCAGCAGCCGCGCCTCGGCAATTCTCGCCGACTGGGACAAGTACGCGCCGAAGTTCGTGAAGGTGATGCCGAAGGATTACAAGCGCGTGCTCCAGGCCATCCAGAAGGCGCAGGCCGACGGCCTGACCGGCGACGATGCGCTCAATGCCGCGTTCCAAGCCAACTCGAAGGACGCCGCGCGCGTCGGCGGCGGTTGATTCCGTCTCGCTCCGGACCCCCAAGCACCTAACGCCCCTTACGACCCCGAACGAGACTGAGACATGGGAAAACCCACTGGATTCCTCGAATTTGCCCGTGAACTGCCGCTGGACCGCGGCGCACTGAAGCGCATCAGCGACTGGAACGAATTCCATGAACACATGGATGACGCGAAGCTGCGCCAGCAGGCGTCGCGCTGCATGGATTGCGGCATTCCGTTCTGCCATAGCGGTACGCTGGTCAGCGGCATGGCCAGCGGCTGTCCGATCAACAACCTGATCCCCGAGTGGAACGACCTGGTCTACCGCGGGCTCTGGCAGGAGGCGCTCGAGCGCCTGCACAAGACCAACAACTTCCCCGAGTTTACGGGACGCGTCTGCCCCGCGCCCTGCGAGGGCTCGTGCGTGCTGGGCATCAATGCTCCGCCCGTCACGATCAAGAACATCGAGTGCACCATCATCGACACCGCCTGGGAAAAGGGCTGGGTCACGCCGCAGCCGCCGAAGAAGCGGACCGGCAAGAAGGTGGCCGTCGTCGGCTCCGGACCGGCGGGACTTTCCGCCGCCGCGCAGCTCAACCGCGCTGGCCACTGGGTGACCGTGTTCGAACGGGCCGATCGTCCGGGCGGGCTGCTGATGTACGGCATCCCCAACATGAAGCTCGACAAGGAGCAGGTGGTGTTGCGTCGGCTCCGCCAGATGGAGCGCGAAGGCGTGGCCTTCAAGTGCAATTGCGAAGTCGGCAAGGACATCACCTCGCAGCAGCTGCTGGAGGAGTTCGACGCCGTCGTGCTCTGCACCGGCGCCACCAAGCCGCGTGACCTGCCCATCGAGGGACGCGCTTCAAAGGGGATCCACTTCGCCATGGAGTTCCTCCACGGCAACACCAAGGCCCTGCTCGACAAGACCGCGCCGGTCATTTCGGCGGAGGGCAAGGATGTCGTCATCATCGGCGGTGGCGACACCGGTACGGACTGCGTGGGCACCTCGCTGCGTCACGGATGCCGCAACGTCGTCCAGGTGGAAATCCTTCCCCGGCCTCCCGAGGCACGGGCCAAGGACAATCCCTGGCCGGAATGGCCCAAGACCTACAAGATGGACTACGGTCAGGAGGAGGCGGCCGCCAAGTACGGCGCCGATCCCCGCGTGTACCTGACCACCGCGAAGAAGTTCCTGACCGATGACCAGGGTCAGGTGTCGGGCGTCCATCTGGTGCAAATCAAGTGGGAGAAGAACGACAAGGGACAGTTCACCCCGGTCGACATCCCGGGAACCGATCGCGTCGTTCCTGCCCAGCTGGTGCTGCTGGCGATGGGCTTCCTCGGACCCGAGCAGCCCTTGCTCGAGGCACTCGGCGTGGAGCGGGATCCCCGTTCCAACGCGAAGGCCGAGCACGGTCGCTTCAATACCACCAATCCGAAGGTGTTCGCGGCCGGCGATTGCCGCCGCGGCCAGAGCCTGGTGGTGTGGGCCTTCAATGAGGGACGCGGCGCCGCACGTGAGTGCGACCGTTTCCTCATGGGCTCCACCTCGCTGCCCTGAGTTGGAGCGCGGCCTCGGAGCCGCGCCCCATCGATCCTGGTAGGGGTAGGGCTGAGCTGCGGCTCAGCCGTAACTTCACCACGATGCGCGTAGCGCCGTCGTGGCCCTGTCGTGTGTGGGCGATGAGCCCTAGCCTTGGGGCAAGGGTGACGATCCCAAACCGGTGAGTCACTGCGCTCCCCAGCGGACTCCAAAAGGGCCGCCGCGCTCTACTGATTACGGGCCAGTGACGCGCGTGCGGAAGAAGTATTGCTGCAGGCTGCGCAGCGGGGTCTGCGAACGGACCACCACTTGTTCCGTGCCGTCCCCGAGATCCACGGGATCCCCCACCTGAACGAACGGCACCGAAGTGCTCGATCCGAGGGGCAGGGAATTGAATGCCTCCACCACCAGCACAACGCCGGTGATGTTGCGTCGACGGATCAGCGTGAGTGAGGGATAGGTTTCGCCCGAAACGGTCGTGAGCGTGCCCTGCGGCAGGCCCCGCGCCTGCGCCTGAAGCGGTGGGGTGCCGAGGGCGAACTCGGCCAGGTTGCTGAGGCCGTCGCCGTCCGCGTCATCGTCCGGACCATCCTTGCCGGCGGGCAATCCAATTTCCGCCTTCCATTGTGCGAAGGAGGTGCCTGTCGGAACCGTGGTCCGCGAGGTGATCTGGATGCGCTGAACGTAGCGCTGCACGGACGGCTGGGTGATCTGAAGGGAGCCGGCTACCAGCGCGCTTCCGTCGGGGAGCATCACGATCCCGCGCAGGGGCAGGCCGAACTGCCAGGGGTATGGAGACTGGAACCGCGTGTCGGTGTGTCCCGTGGAGTCGAGGAGCGCGATGTGGGGATTCACGGCGCCGTTCACCAGCTGGAAGTCGCCCACGATGACC
>CANGMO010000248.1 GCA_947454295.1 Verrucomicrobiota bacterium
CACCGGCGAGGGTCCGCACTGGACCTTCGCGCTGGCGGAGGAGACGAGCATCAACGTGCTCTACGGCGGCCACTACGCCACCGAGACCTTCGGCGTAAAGGCGCTCGCCGCCGAACTGTCGAAGAAGTTTCGGGTCCCGTGGGTGTTTCTAGATCGGCCGTCGGGCCTGTGAGCAGGCGACAAGTCGAACCGCAGAAGCAGTCGCAACAGGTGGCGCAAGGTTTTACCGGTGGCGCGAGGCTCCCGCCGAAGCGAGTGCGTAGGCGGCGGGTGGGACGCCATGCAGCGAAGCAATACAGCCCGCGTTAGTTCACCGGACGTGTTCCAGGCGGTCCCCGAAATCGCCACTCCCTAGGAAACCCACCGAAACGCTTCCTTAGGAATTCACAGCCACCTCACTCGGGCTAGAAGTGGAGGTCCTCCTTCGGATATCTCCTAGGAAGTCAGCGCTATTGCACAACCCGATCCCTGAAACCGGATGTCCAAATCGTTCTTTGCCCTACCCCAGAAGACCTTGCGCACAAGAAAATCCCTCTGGAAACGCGCACTGACGGGTCTCTCCCTCACCCTGACCACTGCCGCGTGGGCGGCGGTGCCTCCGTCAGGAACCGACAACACCATCACGCTGTCCACCGGATCGGCCACCTACACTTTCGGAGCGTCGGACTGGGGCTTTTCGGACACTGACGCGCCGGCAAACACGTTTTCGGGCGTTAAATTCACGACCCTGCCAACGAGCGGCACCCTGAAGGCAAACGGCACTGCCATCACCGCCGGGCAAACGGTCAGCACACTCTCGACGGTTGCGGGCAGCAGCTTCTCCGCCGCGTCGGGCCTTAGCGCCCTGGACGGCCTCTCGAGCGCCTCTTCCCAGGATGGGAGCTTCCTCGTCTTCGGCATTTGGGTCGGGGGCATTCGCATCTCGTCGAATGGGGGTTCCACTTGGAGTTCCGCGTTATCCACGGTCACGCCAACGCAGATCGCTGTGTCGGCAACGGGTTCCAAGATCTTCCTCGCCACGCGACAGGACAGAATTTACGTCTCGACCGACTCCGGAGCGAACTGGGTCACCCGCGATTCGAGCCGCTTCTGGGCTTCGATCGCCTGCTCCTCGGATGGCTCGTACGTGTCCGCGGGCGATGGCAACGGCGTCTACGTTTCGACCGATGGGGGCTCAACCTTCACCCAGCGGATTCCGAACAGCCACAATTGGCCCGGCCTGGCGCTGTCGTCGGACGGGTCCAAGCAGGTGGCCTGCGGTAGCACGGAGGTCCGCACCTCGACCGATTTTGGGACAACTTGGACGGTGCGCCGGAATATTTCAGGGGCCAACTACAATGCGGCGGCCAGCTCGGCGGACGGCACCCGGCTCTTTGTGGCCCAAAGCGCGGGGCAGATGCTGGTCTCGACCGACTCAGGTGCCACGTGGACCGGAACGGGAAGCAGCCTGAATTGGAACGGCGTGGCCTGTTCTGCGGATGGCATGAGCGCCGTGGCGACGGACAGCTCGAATGTCTACGTCTCCACCGACGGCGGGTCCACCTGGGTTCAGCGTCAGGCAGCGAGCAGTTTCCGAGGTCTCTCCATGGCAAGCAGCGGCGTGAAGATGCTCGCGCCCGTGGGGGGTGGGGCCCGGACGATTCCGCTCTACATCTCCAGCGGCACCGCCCCACCGACCATCACCTATGTCGCACCGGGCGGCGGATTGACGGGCAGCACGAGCTTCACGTTCCAAGTCCAGGACAACGGGGCCACCGACAACCTCGATCTCTCGGCCAACACCTTCACGATCCAGTCGCCGGCCACCCTCGTGGTCGAGGGCAATTCGACCAGCATCGCGAACGGCGACGCCACTCCGAGCAGCACCGACTTCACCGACTTCGGCAGCACCGCGGCGATCGGCGGTTCGGTCACCCGCACTTTCACCCTCCGCAATCCCGGCGGCGTGGCCCTCAACCTGACCGGCGCCCCGGCGGTAACCGTCAGCGGCGCGAACGCCGCGGACTTCACGGTCACCAGCCAGCCGACCTCGCCGGTGCCAGCCAACGGCGGGACGACCACCTTTCAGGTGACCTTCGATCCCGCCGCCCTCGGCACCCGCTCAGCAACTCTCAGCATCGCCAACAACGATCCGTCGCGAAACCCGTTCACATTCTCCATCCAGGGAACCGGGGCAAACGCCGCCCCTGTCGCCGTGGGCGACAGCCTCGCGCGACCCAACACCATACGTGTGGTGAAGGTTCTCAAGTCCGCGCTGCTGGCCAATGACACCGACGCCGACGGCGACACCCTGAGCCTCACCACCGTGGGCTCAGCGCTTCCGGTCGGCTCTACCGTGACAATCTCCGGCAGTTTCGTCGTGTACACTGCGCCGTCCACGAGCTCGGGCAACGGCAGCTTCACCTACACGCTGAGCGACGGTTCTGGCGGCCACTCCGTCAGCGGCTCGGTCAGCATCACCGAAATCACCCCCGCCACGCCTGCCAGCGAGCCCAATGCGGTGCGGGTGGCCACCGTGCCGAATGGGGCGGTAAATGATGTGGTGGTCACTTTTGTGGCCTATCCCGGCAGCCAGTACCGCGTGCAGTACGCGGTCGGCGGCGCGCCGTTCAGCTGGCAGGAGTTCTCGCCGCAGGCGGTCTACTCGCCG
This sequence comes from Verrucomicrobiota bacterium, assembly GCA_947454295.1. GTDB lineage: Bacteria > Verrucomicrobiota > Verrucomicrobiia > Limisphaerales > UBA9464 > CAIVQB01. The sequence goes on from CANGMO010000248.1 coordinate 2,651, forward strand.
GCGGACAACGGAGTCATCACCCATACCGACCCCAATCCGGCGGAGCCGGTCCGGGTTTACCGCCTGATTCCTCATCCGTGAGCCGGAACACCCAGGACCCAGGACCCATCCTTCACTTCGTTCCGACCTCCCTCCCATCATGAACCTCTCCCTCTCCCGCACGGCGGCGCTGATCACCGCGTCCCTCGCCATGCTGCAGCTGGCCGCACCGGCCCAGGCGGCCCTGATCACGGAGACCTACACCCCGAGCACCGTCACCACCGCGATCCCGGACGACAACGCAGTGTTCACGTCGTTTCTCGAGAGCATCACCGGGTCATCGATCCAGTACCTCACCCGGGTCACGATCAGCCTCGATCTGCGCGGCACCAGCAGCGGCCTGGGATTCGCCAGCGACATGGCGGTCACCCTCCTGCAGAGCCCCGTCGGATCCGCACCAAGCGGCAGTGATCCTTCCGCAATCCTGCTGAACCGGGTCGGCATCACCGGCAGCAATCCGGTGGGCATGACCTATGATGGCTGGAACATCACCCTGAGCGACTCCGGGGCGAGCGACATTCATCTCGAGGCCGTGTTGGGCGGGGTGACCACCGGCACCTACCAGCCCGACGGGCGCGCCAATCCCACGGACACGCTGCGTCCTGCAATGCTCAGCGTCTTCAACGGCGGCACCGGAAACGGCGACTGGCGTTTGAACGTCGCCGACCTGGCAGCGGGCGGCACCATGAAGTTGGTGAACTGGAGTCTGACGCTGGAGGGCAACGACATCGCCGCTCCGATTCCCGAGGCTGGCACCTGGGCGGCTGGACTCGGCCTGACCGTACTCGCGGCCGGCGGTTTCTGGCGCGCCCGCCGTCGAAAGTAGGCCGGTTGGACAGGAGTTCGTCGCTTCGGTAATTCCGCTTTGCAACACTGCGTCCCGGATCCGCGTCCGGGACGCATTTTTGTTTCAGCGCCCGGTCACCAGCGACCACCACCGCCGCGGCTCCTCCACAAGCAGCTCACGCACCAGCGCCTGAACCTCCGCGGCCTTCGGTTCCTGGAGCCGCCGGCAGGTGGCGAAGGCCACGATGAAGGCGAGGCTGACCAACCCGAAATACACGCTGTAGCGATTCCAGTTCAGGCCCAGCAGGGATCCCGACCGGTCGCCAATGCCATCCAGCAGCAGTCCCCACAGCACGGGCGAGAGTCCCAGAGTGATCTGCCACACCACCATGAAGAGCGCGAAGAAGTGATTCCGTCCCATGCGCGGGACGATCTGCATGGCGAGGCGATTGTTGGCCGCGGAGAAGAGGGCGTTGGTGAGTCCGAGCAGCAACATCAGCGGAATCGCCACGCCCCAACCGGGATGGATCCAGCCACCCGCGTTGAACATCCATCCGAGTCCGATGAGCAGTCCGAGGAACATGGTGAATCCAAGCATCGGCTTGCTGCCCAGTCGATCGAGCCGCGGTCCGGCGAGCCAGGGTGACGCCAGCCCGCCCACGAACGACACCGACATGAAGTAGAGAATCAGATCGGCGCGCAGGCCCGCTCCGTCACGCAGGTACTTCACGACGAAGGTGGTCAACCCGCCGTACGCGAGGGACCACGCGACATTGGCCCACAGGAGCCGGCGAAAGGGAGGGTGCGCGGAGAGTTCGAGCCAGGGAACCGGACCGCTCCCGCCATCGGCCTCCGGCGGCGGGGGGACATCCGGGATCGCCTTCAACACCGGCAGGCTGACGGCACCCGCGATCGCCGCCATGAGGAATACCACTGCGAATTCCCAGGGCTTGCCCAGATCACCGAGGAGCCAGCCAGAGAACGCGAACGACAGCACGCTGGCGCCGTTCATGCAGAATTGATCGCGGGCGAAGTGGCGTCCGCGAGCCGGCGCGGGAATCAGCTCGGTAATCCAGGGAAGCCAGGCGCAGCTCGAGGCGCCGCGCGAAACATTGAAGAAGAACAGCAGGGAGAGCACCAGGATCAGTCGCGTGGTGCCATCGAGGAAGGCACACAGCGGCACCGCCGCGATGAGGAAGATGGTCATCACCCGCAGCGACCAGCCGCCGAGAACGAATCGTCGGTAGCCCACGCGATTGACGAAGCGCGCCGCGGGCAGCTGGGTGACCACGAGAAAGGGCATCATTCCCGCGAGCACCCCGAGCACGGTGGCGCTGGCGCCGAGCGATTTGGCGTA
>CANGMO010000249.1 GCA_947454295.1 Verrucomicrobiota bacterium
GCCCGCCGAAAGCCTGTGGAACCGCCGGCCGGCCGGCCAAAGAGCCCGAAGACGCCTCCGGCAGCGACGGGGGTGGTCAGCCCAGAGGACCCGTCCGGTCCGGCGGTGGAGCCGCCCGCCGTCTAGCCCTGCTTGGACGTTTTGGTCGGGGCGGGGTGGAAGAGTTCGTCGTTTTTCAATCCGGTTAGCTCTTCGAGTCCCTTGAGCAGGCGGAATAGGGCGAACAGCATCACGGCCATCATGGGCAGCGTGACGATGGGCCACTCGACCCAGTGGAGTTTGCCGATCTGCGCGGTTTGTTCCGAGGTTCCCGGCGGCGCGACAACAATCCAGCGTGCCAGCACGAAGTTGATCACGCCGCTGCCGCAGAAGGTGGCCGCCATCACCCAGGAGGCCCAGCGGAGAAGGGCATCAAATCCGGCGACGGTGTTCCGCGCGGCCAGCGCGAGGCCAATGCGATGGGTGTCGAGGACCTGATCGTTGTAGAGCAGGGCCTTGATCAACGGTTGGCGGGTTTTGAGAGTCATCGGAATGGCCAGCCCCAGAACCACGGGGATCGCCGCCGCCTTGGCCGCGAACCAAAAGTTGTCGAGCTTCATCAGGCCAAGTCCGCCGGTGACCAGCGTGCCGACCAGGCCGATGATGGAAAACACGTTCCAAGTTTTCCGTTTGAGCAGGTCGTACACGCCGTAAACCAGCGGAATTGCCAGTGCGACCACCAATCCCCAGATCGGGCCAAGGCGCGATTCCTTGCTGAGCTGGGTCAGGACGACGCCTGGCAAAATCGCGTTGCAGGCGAGATTGATCCACACGTTTTCCTGGGGCGGCCGGGGTGGGGCAGGGGCCTGGGGAGCGGAATCCGTTGGGGCCGGGGAGCCGGCTGGGCTTGCGTCGTGGTTCATGCGTTCCGAGACTGCGAGCCCACAGGCTTTGCAAGAAGACCCGCCAGTTCAATCCCTTTCCCCGGTCAATTCGGAACGCCGGCGCATTGCGCAGGCGCGCATGCTCGCGCTCCTGTGGTGCTTGGTGTCGCCCGTGGCGGCGCTTCTGCTGTGGCGTGAGCCGGCGTGGCGACACGCCGGCGGACTGATTTCGGGAATCCGGCTCGTCCGCCTGGAACAGTGGGTGGCCATCGGACTCCTGGTGGCTCACGGCTGGTACCTGCTGCAATCCTGCCGCCCGATGCCGCCGGCGGAGCCGGAACCCGAACCCGAACCGAATTCTGAATCCCACTTGCCCGGGGAGTGATCCCCGCGGAGGGTGTGGCAGCTTCGAACACTCATGCCGCTATACGAATACGAGCTTTGCGATGGGAACTGCGCCGCGTGCGGCGGTCGCTTCACCCTGCGTCGTCCCGTGACCGCGCCGGAGCTCAAAGCCTGTCCGGCCTGCCGAAAGCCCATCCGGAAGCTGATCTCGGGCTTCAACACGCCATCCATCACCAAACCGGTCTCGATCTCGGACGCCAAGAAGGCCGGATTTGCGGTCCTCAAGCGGGTCAACAAGGGCGAATACGAGGCGCTTTAGCCCGCCGACCGTCCCTCCCCCGCTTTCCCGCTGGCCAAATTGGCTGCGCCTGCCATTAGTCAGGGAAGTATGAATCCCCTCGCGACGATCCAGGAGGCGGCCGCGCGTACCGCAATGCGAAGCCGGTGGCTGCGAGGCTGGGAGGGCCTTTGGCGCGGATTCCTTGCCGGAGCCGCCGTTTACACGGTTGCCCTCGCGGTGTGGAAGGTCCTGCCTGTCCCCTATGCCGTGGTGTCGTGGGCGGGCGTGTTGGGGCTGCTTTGTCTCCCGGCCGGATTTCTTCTCGGCTTTCGCAAGCCCATGTCCACCGAGCAGGCCGCCCGCTGGCTGGATCAAAAGCAGGGGTTGAAAGAGCGTCTTTCCACCGCCCTGGAACTCGGGCGACCCGGCGCGGGTGCGGTCCGTGGCGACCCAAGCTGGCAGCACTTGGTGATGACCGATGCGCAGGCGGTGGTGGCGGGACTGGATCCGAAGGCACTGCTGCCACTGCGGCTGCCCAAGCGGTCGCACTGGGTCGCCGGGACGCTGGCGTTGGCGGCCACGCTCGGGTTCGTTCCTGAATTTCGCACCAAGGCGCAGGTCCAGAATCAGAAGCAGGCCGAGGTCATCAAAGAGGTGGGCACCCAGCTCCAGGCCCTGACCAAGCGGAGTCTGGAGCATCGCCCGCCGGCCATGGAGCCCACCCGCAAAGCGCTGGAAGAAATCAAGGAACTCGGTTCCCGGCTTCAATCCGCCAAGCTCACCCGGGAGGACGCCCTCAAGGACATTTCGAAGGCCACCGATCAGATCAAGCAGGACGCCCTGAATCTGGCGAAGAATCCGGCCTTGCGAAAGATGGAGCAGGCGGCCCGCAACCCTTCGGGCAGTCAGAATGACTCGCGAACCGGGATGCAGAAGCAAATGGACGCCCTGCAGAAGCAGATGGGCGATCGCGACGCTTCCCCGGAGAAGGCGGAAAGCCTCCAGAAGGAATTGGATAAGCTCAAGGAGGCCGCCAAGGGACTGGCTGGCGACAACTCCTCCAAGGCGCAGGCGCAGCGAAAGCAGTTGGAACAAATGGCCTCCGACCTCGCCCGCAAGGCCGAGAGCATGGGGATGCCGCTGCCCGACCTTCAGGAGGCCGCCGCGTCCCTGAGCCAGGCGCAGATCGAGCAATTCCTCAAGAACCTCGACGCCGCCAGCCAGGACCTTTCCAAGATGGCCGACCTGTCCCGGATGATGTCCCAGCTTCAGAAGCAGATGGAAAAGACCGGCAAGGACCTGGCGGAGCAGCTCAAGAATGGCCAGGCGGAGGCGGCGATTGATTCGCTCCAGAAGATGATCGACGCGCTGAAGCGCGGGGAACTCCCTGCCGATCAAATGGCCAAGCTTTCCGAAGAATTGAATCGGGCGCTCAAGCCCGCGGAACCCTACGGAAACGTTGCCGATCATCTCTCCAAGGCCATGCGGGCCGCCCAGAAGGGAAACGCTGGCGATCGCTCCGAGGCTACCGCCGCGCTGGCGGCCGCGCAGAAGGAGCTCAAGGAACTCATGGATCAAATGGCGGATGCCCAGGCCATGATGGCCACCCTTCAAAGTCTGCAACGTGCCCAAATGGCCGTGGGAAACTGCAAGAGCTGGGGGCAGTGCAAGAATCCGAATGTGGGTCGAAAGCCGGGAAAGGGAGGCGGCAAAGGGGTTGGAACCTGGAAGGATTCCTCGGCCTGGGAGCAGCCCGATGAATTGACCGATCTGTGGGACAATAGCGGTAGCCAACGGCCTGACATGGCCGGAAAGGGACACACGCAACGCGACCCCTCGCTGCCCGACACCCTGGTTCCGACCAAGGTAAAGGGCCAGATGCAACCCGGTGGAGCCATGCCCAGCATCACGCTTAAAGGCCTGAGCATCAAGGGCGACAGCAAGGTGGCGTATACCGAGGCGGTCTCCGCCGCGCAGACCGAGGCGCAGGCCGCGCTGAGTCAGGATCAGGTGCCCAAGGCCTATCGCGGCGCGGTTCGAGACTACTTCGACGACCTCAAGAAGTGATCTGCGGCTGGCCAGTGGGGACCGGAGCTTCGGTCCCCTGGAATCGGCTCCTGCTCCAGTCCCCCGCCTCATGCCCTCTACCGGGGAGGGGGTAATCTTCCCAGTCCCGGGCTTCACCTCCCGGATTTTCCCTCCAACGCAAGGATTCGCCCGTCCACTCAGCACTTGCTCAGATTGTTTATGTGTGTAAACTTTCCGCGTGCCCCGAAAAATCAATCCGTGGTGGAACTCCTTTTGGGGACAGCGTTTGACTTTCGTTTTGTCGGTCCCTTAACTCTCGCGCACTTGTCCCCCGTTGGCGCATGAGTCCGACGGGGGTGCTTGGATATTGAAAGGCCGATTGTGGCAGCCAAAGACGACTATTTGATCGATACGATGCTCGACATGGGTTTGTTGACCCACGAGCAGGTGGAGTCCGGGCGTGCCGAGGCCGAAGCGGCCGGAGAGGGGGTGCTCGACACCCTCGTCAAATCTGGCTCGCTCGAGCCATCCACCGTGGTTATGGCGAAATCGACGTACTTCGGCGTCGAGTCGGTCACCGTTTCGGATCTGCGCATTGGTGACGAACTGATTTCCCTCATGCCGCGCCACGTGGCGCGCAAATTCAACGCCATCGCCGTCGGCCAAAGCGAAACCGGTGGTGTGGTAGTGGCGATCTCCGATCCTTCCGATATCGATGCCATCGACGGTCTGCGCCATGCGCTGAACCGCGACATCGAGTTGCGGGTCACCAGCCTCCAGGACCTTGAGGCTTCGCTGGACAAGTACTACGGCGGCGCCAATTCCGGCCGTGACGACGGCGGCATCGGCAAGATGATCCAGGACATCACCGAGGGTGAGGTCGAGGTCGGGAAGATGTCCGGCAACGTGGATGAGGATGGCGACGCGATCGACGCGGATGCCCCGATCATCAAGCTGGTGAACCAGGTGATTGTGGACGCCTTCAAGAAGCGCGCCTCTGACATTCACCTTGAACCGCTCGCCAAGCGGTTCCGTCTCCGGTTCCGCATCGACGGCAACTGCGTCGAGCAGCCCGATCTTCCGAAGCGCCTGCAGGCCCCCATCATCGCGCGTCTCAAGATCCAGGCGGCCATGAGCATTGCCGAACGCCGGATCCCGCAGGACGGTCGTATCCAGGTACCGGTGGGTGGCAAGACCATCGACCTTCGTGTCAACTGCCTTCCTACCCAGCACGGCGAGTCGATCGTCATGCGTATTCTCGACAAATCCGGCCTGAAGCTGGGTTTGAGCGAACTGGGCTTCTTCGCCGA
>CANGMO010000250.1 GCA_947454295.1 Verrucomicrobiota bacterium
AGAATGTAGCTGCGGGTGCCCTGGAGCACGCCGAGGGAGCCGCCCTGGAATCGCGCGGCATGCTTCTCGGGAACGATGCCTTCGCCGCCAGCTTCCACGCCCAGCAGCTTCACCGAGCTGTCGTTGAGGAAGGGATAAAAGAGCCCGATGGCATTCGAGCCGCCGCCCACGCAGGCGATCAGCAGGTTCGGCAGGCGCTCCTCGCACTCGAGGATCTGGCGGCGCGCCTCGTCGCCGATGATGCGATGGAAGTTGCGCACCATGACCGGGTACGGATGCGCGCCGTAGGCCGTGCCGAGAATATAGTGGGTGTTGCGGATGTTGGTCACCCAGTCGCGCATCGCCTCATTGACGGCCTCCTTGAGCGTCTGCTGCCCCGCCTTCACCGGCACCACCTCGGCGCCGAGCATCTTCATGCGATACACGTTCAGCTCCTGCCGAACGCAGTCCACCGCGCCCATGTAGATCACGCACTTCATGCCGAACATGGCGGCGACGGTGGCAGTGGCGACGCCATGCTGGCCGGCGCCGGTCTCGGCGATGATCCGCGTCTTGCCCATCCGCTTGGCGAGGAGGATCTGGCCGATGGCGTTGTTGATCTTGTGCGCGCCGGTGTGCAGCAGGTCCTCGCGCTTGAGGTAGATCTTGGCGCCACCGAGCTCCCGGGTGAGCCGTTCGGCGTGGTAGAGCGGCGTCGGGCGGCCGACGAACTCGCGGAGGTAGTAGCTCAGCTCGTTCTGGAACTCGGGATCCTTCTGGGCACGGAAATACTCATCCTCCAACTGCTGGAGGGGATACACGAGCGTCTCCGGCACATAGCGGCCACCATAGGGGCCGAAGTGTCCTTGCGAGTCGGGAACCGTCGAGCTGGCTGCTGCGTTCACGCGCGAACAGTACCGCAGACCGGACAATCGTCGAGTGCCGACGCAGTCTTCAACTGCGGGAGAAACCACTCCGGGCTCCACCGTCAGCCCTTGGCGGCCTGGATGAAGTCGCGCGTCTTGGCGGGGTCTTTACGGCCGGGACTGCTTTCCACGCCACTGGAAACGTCCACGGCGGCCGGGCGCACCCGGGCCACGGCCTCCGCCACGTTCTCCGGCTTCAGACCGCCGGCGAGCACCAGCGGTCGCGCTGCGGAACGCGCGCGAATCGCCAAATCCCAATCGAATCGCGCCCCGGTGCCGCCATGGGCTCCGGGCACAAAGGCATCGAGTAGGTACGCATCCGCCGATTCCCGGAAGGTATCCAGCAGGGCGATGGTCTCGGGGCCGCGAACGCGGAACGCCTTGATCACCCGGACCCGGTCTCGCAGCGAGGCGGCCACCTGAGGGGTCTCGTCCCCGTGCAACTGCGCCGCCTGCACCCGGCTGATGCGCAAATGGCTGTCCACGAACTCCGGGGTGGCATCAACGAACAGGCCCACCGTGCTGATAAACGGCGGCAGGCCCTCAATGATGGTGCGCGCCGTTTCGGCGGTGACGAACCGCGGCGTGCCAGGCACGAAGACGAATCCCAGCGCATCGGCTCCCGCCTCCACCGCCATGAGGGCGTCTTCGAGGCGCGTGATCCCACAGAGTTTGACCCGGACGGACACGCGCAGAGGATGATCGCGGCGATTGCCTTTCTGCAATCCACCAATCCATATTGCCCAGACCCCATGAACGCCTCCTCGCGTCGCCAGTTTATCGTCGAAGCCGCCTCCCTCATGCTGGCCCCGGCACTGATGGCCGCCGGCCCATCGAAGGCCAAAGGCACCATCGGCATTTCGGTCCTCACCCTGACCAACCCGTTCTTCCGGGATCTCGCCGATGCCATGACTGCCGAGGCCAAGGTTCATGGGCTCGACACCCTGGTCACCAGCGGCGAATTCGATGCGGCACGCCAGCGGAACCAAGTGGCGGACTTCATCGTCCGCAAGACCGTCGCGATGATTCTCTGCCCCTGTGATTCCAAGGCCGTGGGCACCGCATTGCTGGAGGCCAACAAGGCGGGCATTCCGGTGTTCACCGCCGACATCGCCTCGCTCGCCAAGGAAGGCAAGGTGGTGGGCCATGTGGCGACCGACAACTTTGGCGGCGGCCGATTCGCGGCCGTGGCCCTCATCGAAGCCCTCGGTGGCAAGGGCAAGGTGGCCATCCTCGATCACCCCGAGGTGGAATCCGTCATCCTGCGCACGCGCGGTTTTCTCCAAGAACTCGAACAGCAGAAGAAGGACAAGGGCGTCACCATTCAGGTGGTCGCCACGCTCCCCGGCGGCGCGGCGAAGGATCGGTCGATGAAGGCCACCGAGGATCTGCTGCAATCGCATCCGGATCTCAATGGCATCTTCGCCATCAATGATCCCAGCGCCCTTGGCGCGGTCGCCGCGCTGGAGAAGGCTGGCCGACTGGCGCAGGTGAAGGTGGTCGGATTTGACGGCATGCCGGAAGGCAAGTCGGCAATCAAGGCGGGCAAGATCTACGCCGATCCCATTCAATTCCCTGACCGCATCGGTCGCGCCACGGTGCAGAACGTGGTGAAGTATCTGGCCGGCGACGACGTGCCCCGCGAAACGCTGATTCCCACGGCCCTCTATCGCCAAGCCGACGCGGCCAAGGATGCCGCGGTGAAGTAACCCCGTGCGTCCCCGCTTTTCTCCTCACTCCATGCCTCCCCGAATTCGCTCCAGATTGTTGTTCGCGTCGCTGCTGAGTCTGCTGCGTGCCACTGCGGCCGAAGTGCTGATCGCCGATTTCGAAGGCCCCGACTACGGCAACTGGACCGTCACCGGCAACGCCTTTGGCAAAGGGCCGGCGCGCGGCACGCTTCCCGAGCAGGCACCCGTGACCGGATTTCGTGGCCAGGGGCTGGTGAACACCTATCTCAACGGCGACAAGACCACCGGCACACTGACCTCGCCGGAAATCGAACTGAATCATCGCTACCTCAGCTTCCTGATCGGCGGCGGCGCCGAGGAGGGCAAGACCTGCGTCAACGTGCTGGTGGAGGACAAGGTGGTGCGAACCGCCACCGGGCGTGAGGACGAAACCCTGTCCACGCTCACCTTCGATCTCGGCGACTACGCGGGAAAAAAGGCGAGGATCCAGATCGTCGATGACGTCACCGGCGGCTGGGGGCACATCCTCGTCGATCACTTCGTTCTCAGCGACACCGCCGCCACGCCGCCGTTCTTCCAGCAGCCCATCAACACGGAAACCCTGTACGAGGAATCGTATCGGCCGCAGTTCCACTTCACCGCACAGAAGGGCTGGTTGAACGACCCCAACGGGCTCGCGTTCTTCGGCGGCGAATACCATCTGTTCTTCCAGCACAATCCGAAGGGCACCCAGTGGGGCAACATGACCTGGGGTCACGCGGTGAGCACGAATCTGCTGGAATGGAATCAGCTGGAACATGCGCTGCATCCCGACGCGTTCGGCACCATGTTCAGCGGATCGGCGGTGGTGGACTGGAAGAACACCGGGGGCTTCCAGACCGGCAAGGAGCCGGCGCTGGTCGCCTTCTACACCGCGGCCGGCGACACCAGCCCGGAATCCAAAGGGAAGCCCTTCACCCAGTGCCTCGCCTATTCCAATGACCGCGGGCGCACCTGGAAGAAATACGACAAGAATCCGATTCTCGGGAATCTCGGCGAGGGCGACCGCGATCCCAAGGTCTTCTGGCACGAACCCAGCCATCACTGGGTGATGCCCCTCTACATCGGCGAGAAGGACCCTTCGAAGCTCAACAAGGAGGGCAAGCCGGTCACGCGGAACGTCTGCCTGTTCTACACCTCGACCGACCTCAAACAGTGGACCTTCGCGAGCAAGTTTGGCGAGGAGCTCTTCGAATGCCCGGGATTTGTGGAACTGCCGATCGATGGGGGTACCCGCGGCAGCAAGTGGGTGCTCTGGGGCGCGAGCGGGGACTACTGGGTCGGCCGGTTCGACGGGAAGGTCTTCACGCCCGAGGCTCCAAAAAAGAAGGCCGACTTCGGCTCCAATTTTTACGCCGCGCAGGCGTTTGATGATCTTCCCGATCATCGCGTCATTCTCGTGGGCTGGCTCCAGGGCGGGAAATACCCCGGCATGCCCTTCAACCAGCAGATGGGATTCCCGGTGGAACTTTCGCTGCAGTCGACCGCCGACGGACCGCGTCTCATAAAGTGGCCGATCTCCGAGATCCGCCAGCTCTTCACCAGCGTGCAGCATGAGGAACTGAAGCAACCCTTCCCGGCGGGCACCCAAACGCTTTCCGGCACGAATCGCGAACTCGCCGACCTTGAAGTGGAATTTATTCCGGGCAGCGCCAAGTCCGTCGTGCTCGACCTGCGCGGAAACCGCTTTGAATGGAATGCCGCCTCCGGCGAGGTGACCGCCTTCGGCCGGAAGGTTCCGGCGCCGCTGGGTTCGCGGGCCCTTGGGCGCCGCAGCGAGTTCCGTCGTCCCTGGGGACCGGACTACGAACCGTGGGAGCGCAGCGTGCGGCTCCGGTTCCTGATCGACCGCACTTCAATCGAACTCTTCGTCAACGGCGGCACCGCGGCGGCCTCCTATTGCTTTGTCCCGCGGACCCTCCCCACCAACACGCTTTCGGTCGAAGGAGGGGATCTGGCCCGCTGCCGATTCACGCTGCGTGAACTGAAATCGGCCTGGAAGTACTGAGTCCGGGTCCATCCGTCCCCCTGCCCTCATGCGCCCCGTCCATGCCCCGCCGGCTCCGTCCACGGGCCGGTCGCTTCTCGTGGCGTGGATGGGACGTCAGGGCATGCTGGTCGTGCTGCTGCTGCTGGCGGGATTCTTTTCCGCCGCCACGCTGCGGGATGAAAC
>CANGMO010000251.1 GCA_947454295.1 Verrucomicrobiota bacterium
ATGCAACTACAACTGGGACTCCCACGCGGTGAACTGCCACATTTTCGAGGATTCGAAGTGGCGCTTCCCGCCGTATGATCAGGCGGTGTCGGCGTTGATCGAGGATCTCTATGCCCGCGGACTGGACCGCCGGGTGTTGCTGGTGGTGACCGGCGAGTTCGGCCGGACGCCGCGGCTCGAGCGCAACAAGGGGTCGCAAACCGGCATCCTGCAGCCCGGACGCGACCACTGGCCCACGGCCATGTCGTTCATCGTTTCCGGCGGCAGCATGCGCACGGGACAGATCATCGGATCCACCAACGCCAACGGCGAGCATCCCAACCACCGGCCGCTTAGCCCGAATGATCTGTGGGCCACCGTTTATCGCCACCTCGGCATCGACTACACCGAATCACTCCTCGATTTCACCGGGCGACCGAACCCCATCCTGCCCTTCGGCCAACCCATCGACGAGCTACTGCCGGTCGTCGGCTGACCCCGCCCGCCTCTCCGGCTCCTTGCCCCTTGCATCGGGGCGGATTCCCGCATTGGAATGCTCGCCGGACGTCCCCAGGGGGGAAACACGTCCTATCGCACACCACGCATCATGAACGAACTGCAGCAGGAAATCGCGGAACTCAAACAATTCATCGTCGATCTGAAGGCCGATCGCGCCGCGGCCAAGCAGAAGGAAAAGAGCGAGGCCTGGACCAAGTACGTGTCCCTCACGGTCGTCATCATCGCCGTGATCGCTGCCATCGCCGCGCAATGGAGCGGCAAGTACGGCAGCCGCGTGCAGATCAGCCAGGCCAAGGCCTCCGACCAGTGGGCGTTCTACCAGTCGAAGTCGATCAAGCAGCACCTCTTCGAGGTCAGCCGGACCCAGCTGGCGCGATCCGCCTCGACCAATGATGCTGAGATCGCGAAGGAACAGAAAAAGTTCGAGGACGCCGTGGCCCGCTACAACACCGAGAAGGCGGAGATCAAGGCCAAGGCCGAGGCGCTTGAAAAGGAGCGCGACGACGCCAGCCTGCGCGGCGGGAAAATGGGCCTCGCGGTTTCCCTGTTCTCCGTCGCCATCGCCATGGCCTCCATTTGCACGGTGACCAAGAAGAAGCCGCTCTGGTTCATCGCCATCGGGCTCGCCGGTTTCGCCGCGTACGAAATGGTCCTGGCCTGGACGCTCTGATCCGGGCGTTCGTGGCTCACGCCGCGGGCGTCGCGAGCCGGATCCACCGCTTCGCCCGACTGCTCTTCAGGATCGCTTCGCAGAGTCTGACTTCGTGATGTCCATCGCCGGCGGTCGCGAAGAGCGGCTCGGTCTTCCGGCCGCTCGCGATGTGCTGGTACACGGCGCGATAGTGCATCTTGTGGCTGTCGGGAAATCCCTCGGGATGGCCGCCAGGATAGTCGGTGAATCCCGCCACGTCCTCGCTGAAGCCGGCCGTGCCCCGCTGCAACACCTGGTTGGGTTCGTCGCGTCGGCCGACCAGGAGTTCGTTCGGCTGCTGCAGATCCCAGCGAACGCTGCCCTTCGTTCCGTAGATGCCGACCGACAGACTGCACTTCCAACCGGCGGCGACCTGCGAGATGGATGCGTTGGCATGCACGCCATCGGCAAACCCATGCGCGGAGCGACCAAACTTCAGCAGCAGGCTCCCGAAATCCTCGGTGTCGACGCGATACGGAACCATCGTGGCCGGATCCACCTTGGCGAAGGTCTTCACCTCGCCGATCGGGCGGAGCCGCGTCTTGTGGAACGTCTCCAGGTGCGCGAAGACGCCTTCCGCCCGGGCACCCAGGATAAACGACACCGCATCGATCCAGTGCGTCCCGATGTCGCCCACCGCGCGGAGCTTGCCGCCCTCGGACGCCAGCACGCGCCAGTTGTAATCGGTCTGATGCAGGAGCCAGTCCTGAAAGAAATGCCCCTGGACGTGGATGATGTTCCCCAGATCCCCACGCCGCACCATGGCGCGCATCTGCAGCACCGCCGGGAAAAACCGGCACATGTAGTTCACGGCAAACACCGGCGCGCCCTTGCGTGCGCTTGCCGCCACCACCTTGGCGGTCTCGCGCGAGGTCATGCCCAGCGGCTTCTCGCAGACCACGTGCTTGCCGGCCCGCAGCGCGGCGAGGGACTGCGCGACGTGCACCTTGTTGGGTGACGTGATATGGACCACGTCCACGTTCGGCGAGCGGTACATCGCCTCGTAGTCGTAGTCGCCGTACACCTCGGGAATGCCCCACTGCTCGGCGGTCGCCCGGGCGGAACGGGTGGAACCGCAAATGGCCGTGACCTGCACCCCGAGTCGCTTCAGGGCCTCGATGTGAACCGGACCAATGAAGCCGGTGCCAATGACACCGGCGCGCAGCGTGTGCAACGGAGTGGGCGAGGACATGGCTTCATGGAATCACCAAGCCGGCATCAGGGAAAGTCGCCGGTGCACCCCGCCCAAAACAAAACGGGGAGGAAGCAGGATCCGTCCTGTTTCCTCCCCGCGTGAAGACTGGTTCCGGAGTCGCTTACTCCTTCGGCGCCACCATCGCGGCGCGCACGCGTCTCCAGGCGGCGACAAACATGCCGTTCCCGCCGGTCTGCTGGGGCCAGAGGGTCACCTGATTGCTGGTGGGGGCCACGTCCGGTGTGAAGGGATTCTGCAGGAGCTCCGGTTCAAAATCCGGATGCGCCGCGGCAAAGGCGTTGGCGACGTCCACGGTCTCCGCACGGGTCAGCGTGCAGACCGCAAACACCAGCCGGCCGCCGAGCTTCACCGAGGGCGCCACATTGCGCAGCATCGAGTGCTGCACCGCGGCCAGCTCGGCAACGTCGTTCGCCGTCGTGGTCCAGCGGGCGTGGGGATTGCGTCCCCAGGTGCCCAGCCCGGAGCACGGGGCATCCACGAGGATGCCGTCGAACTGCGAGGCCGTGGGTGGACGCTCACCGCCGTCCCAGCGGGTCGCACGGTAGTTGAAGCACTCGGCACGCCCCGCGCGCTCGCGGAGACGGTCAAGACGCCAGTCGGCGCGATCGGTGGCGTAGATCAATCCACGGCCGCCCATGTAGTCGGCGAGATGCAGCGTCTTGCCACCCTCGCCGGCGCAGGTGTCCCACCAGAGTTCGCCCGGACGGGGATCACACAGGTGGCCGACCGCCTGCGAGGCGACATCCTGAATTTCAAACTGACCGGCCTGGAATTCCTTCAGACGGAACAAATCCACCGTGCCCCCGTAGGTGAAGCACTGCGGCAGCGGTCCTGGAACCAGCGCCCCGAGGTCGCCCTCGGCGAAGCGGCTGATGAGCGCGGGCTCGTGATCCTGGCGGACGCGAATCCACAGCTTCGGTTCGCGCTGCAGCGCACGCACCCAGGCGGCATCCACATCGAGCACCTCGCGGGTCCACGCGGGAACCGCTCGGGCAATGAGTTCCTCGTCCGAGATCGACGCGGGATTGGCCGCGAACTGATCGGCCAGCGTGTGGGCCTGCGCGATGCGCATCTCCACGGGCGACTCGGGATTGAGCCAGCCGAGCCAGCGGAAATGACGGAAGATCGACTGGCTCACGTGCGCCGCGGATTCCGGCGACAGGCTGCGGCGGCGCTTGAGTTCCTGGCGCAACGCGGCATCGGCGGCCAGATCGGGTCCGATCTTGGACAGGATGCGCTCGATCAACTGCGGCACGGTCAGCGGCGTTCCGGGATCGCCCGGCTTTTCCTTCGACGCGGCCGCGGCAGCCTTCATCGCCTCGCGCACAGCGCGGGGCGGCTTGGGATTCGTGCGGGCCGGCTTCGAGCTGCTCGAAGAGGCAACCGCCTTGCCCTGGGCCGCCTGGGAACGATCGGGACGGGACGTTGCCGCCGGAGCTTCGATCTCGTCGGAGTCACTCTCCTCACGACGCTGCGCTGGACGCGGGGCGCGCGGAGCGGAGGGTTCTGCATCCCCCATGGGCTTGCGCTTGATGAAGCGCTCGTAAAACGGCTTCGGTTCGCTGGGACGCGGAGCCCGCGGCGCGCGTGGCTGGGGCGGCTGCGACGGCTGGTTGTCCGGGGAAGATTGGGAATCCGGCGCGGGTTCGAAATCACCACGCGCTACCACACGGGGAGCCGGACGACCGGCACTCCAGTATGGCGGACGCGGTCCAGAGGATCCTCCACCCGAACGTGAGTCCGGACGGAAGGACGGGCGACGCGGCCCGCGGGGGTCGGCATCAGGACGACCGGGACGGTCGGACTGATATCCACGATCAGATTGGTACCCGCGATCGGGTTGATAGCCACGATCGGACTGATATCCGCGGTCAGACTGGTAGCCACGATCGGGACCTGGGCCCCGCGAATCCGAGCGATAGTCGGGACGGGAATCCGGTCGATACCCAGGACGCGCGGGCGGACGGGAATCGGAACGCGAATCGCCGGCATAGCGCGGACGGGAATCCGGTCGCGAATCAGGACGTGAGTCAGGGCGCGAATCCGGGCGAGCCTCGGGACGAGATTGACCCTGGGGCGCCTCGTTGCCGGACCAGAACGGACGTTCGCCGCGGCGGATGGAATCGCGCTCGGAACGACCCGGACGCGGACCGCGTTCGGTGCGCATCTGCACTTCGCTCGTGCCATCCGGACGGAAGCTCAGGCGCTCCTTCATCGGACGCACGGACGGGCGGGCAAAGGGACGGGGCGCTGGGCCGCCGCCGAGCTGCGGACCGGCGGATTCGCCGGGACGCGGTGCGGGACGACGATACTCCGGGCGGCCTGCAGGACGCTGGAACTCACCGGGACGAGAGGGGCGGGAAGCCGGTCCGGAACGGAACGGCTGGGG
>CANGMO010000252.1 GCA_947454295.1 Verrucomicrobiota bacterium
GATCCGAACACCGGTGTCATCACCTGGACGCCAACCGAGGCCCAGGGCCCCAGCACCTATGTGGTGATCGCGCGCGCCACCGAAAACAACGCCGATCACCTGTCGAACGTGCAAAGCTTCGGCATCACGGTGAACGAGGTGAATCAGGCCCCGGTGCTGGGAGCCCTTACCGATCTGACCGTCGACGAAGGCGTCACGGTTTCGTTCACCGCCACCGCGAGCGACGCCGATCTTCCGGCACAACGCCTCACCTTCAGCCTGGGGGCCGGGGCTCCCGCCGGAGCCACCATCGATCCGAATTCCGGGGCGTTTCTGTGGCAGACTCCGGCCGACTCCGGAGCCGCAACCAACTCCCTCAGCATCCAGGTCACCGACAACGGACCTGGCACCCTGAGTCACGCACGGACCTTCCGCATCATCACCCGCGCCCGGTTCCACGCGGTGATCAACGAGATCCAATACCATCCTACCGTGACGGGCGCCGGGTTCATTGAACTCTACAATCCTTCCACCATCACCACGCAGCCCCTCGACGGACTGCATCTCCGAGGTGGCACGCTCGACTACGTCTTCCCCGCCGGGACGTCCCTCAAGCCGGGACAGTATCTGGTGATCGCGGAAAACAAGTCGGTCTTCCAGGCCACCTACGGTACCGGCATCCCGGTTCTCGGCGACTGGAATGGGTCGTTCGACCGCAACGGCACCCGCTTGGGAATCTATGACACCAGCGGCACCGGGCAGCCCCACGCCCTCACCGAACTCTGGTTCCGCGCCACCCTTCCCTGGCCGGCGGCGGCGGATGCCGGAGCGTCCCTTCAGTTGATTGATGCCAGCCGCGATGGCACCCGCGTCGGCAATTGGGCCGCCGGTGGCAGCGCACCCGGCAACGCCTGGCAACGGGCGGTCGTCACCGGAAAAGCCACGAGCTCCGTCCTGTACATCTATCTCGAGAATATCGGCGACGCCTTTATCGACGATATCCGCCTGGTGGCCGGAACCGATCCCGATGCCGGCGCCAATCTCCTCGCCAACGGCGACTTCGAGACCGCCTTCCCCGGTGCGTGGACCGTGTCCGACAACCTCAAGGGATCCAGCCTGACCAACGCGCCGGTTCACGGTGGGAAGTCGTCCCTACATCTCGTATCCACCGCGGCAGGGAGCACTCGAGGCTCCTCCGTATTCCAGGACCTTTCGGCCTCCAACCCGCTGACCACCGATGCCGTGTACACGCTCAGCTTCTGGTACCTGCCCAATCCCGCGGGTGGAAAGCTGACTCTCCGACTCTCGGGCGCACCCGGAAGCGCCGCGCCGATTCTGGCCTCGATGGATCTCAAACCCGCAACGACTCCGGTCGCCCGCTGGACGCCCGGAACCGCGAACAGCCTGGCCGCCTCGCTGCCCGAGTTCCCGCCAGTGTGGATCAACGAGGTCCTTCCGGAAAACGCCACTGGCATTGCCGACATCCGCGGACGCCGCGGACCATGGATCGAACTGGCCAACCCCAGTAGCACGCCGGTCGCTCTCGACGGCTGGTTCCTCGCCAACAGCTACACCAATCTGCCCGCCTGGGCATTCCCTGCCGGCACGCAGATCGCTCCGGGACAGTTCCTGGTCGTGTTTGCCGACGGCAATCCGGCCGATTCCTCCGCAACGGAACTTCACACCAACTTCCGCCTCACCGCCGGTCAGGGGAACGTGGCTCTAAGCCGTACCCAGCTCGGCGCTCCAGCCGTGGTCGATTACCTCGACTACAGCGGCACGATTGCCGACCGCTCGTTTGGACGTGACCCGCTGGACTTCCCGATCTCGGCCGGGCTGCTGACCAGCACCACGCCAGGCGGATCGAACGGCATCATCACCAGCAATCATCGACCCGTGCTGAATCATCTGGCTGACCGGGTGGTGCTCGCCGGGGCTCCCGCGGATCTGCAGTTTTCCGCCACCGATCCGGATTCCGCGCAAACCCTCACCTACTCGCTCCTCACCCCCATTGCCGGGGCCACGTTGGATCCATCGACCGGCCGGTTCCGGTGGACGCCCACCGCGGCCCAGGTCGGTTTGGTGTCGGTACGAGTTCAAGTCACGGACGACGGGGCACCGCCCATGTCCGATACGACCACCGTTCAATTGCAGGTGAGCATCTCGGATTCCTTTGCCATCGAAGCGCGATCGATTGCGCCGGATCGCATCGAGATCCGCTGGCCTGCCGACGCCGGATCCCGGTATCGCGTCGAAGTCCGCGACACGCTGACCTCCAAGTGGACCCTGTTGACCGAGGTCACCGCGACAACGAGCACCGGCGTCTTCCAGGAGACGATTCCATCCGGACCGGCGCGTTACTACCGGATCGTGCTGCCGTGATCAGACACCCCGATTTGCTTTCCAGAGCAGAAAGCCGCCGGTGATCTGAAATAGGAAGTTCGGGATCCAAAAGATCCATTCCGGGTGCCAGGCGGGATGGGTCTCCATGGCCTGTCCCAGCACGACAAACGAGTAGTAGATCGCCAGCAGGAGCAGCGCGAGACCGACGCCAATGTTGGTCTCGCGGCGCTGCGTGCGGATGCCCAAGGGAATGCCCACCAGCGTGAACCCGACGCAGGCGAATGAAAAAGCAACCTGCCGATGCAGCTGAACATCGATGGGCGTCACGTCGAGCCCTCGCGCCCGGCGCTGCCGGCGCTCAGCGGCGAGTTGGCTGAAGGTCATTTCATTGTACTTCAGCGCCTTGGCTTCGCCGGCACCCAAGCGCGGAATCGGTTCGCGGTGCTCGGACTTCCTGAATCCCTGCCATCCGTCGGGCGTTAGATAGGTGCCATGCAGGTCGCGCAGCACCAGCTCGGGCTTGCCGTCCGAACCCTGCATCAACAATTCGGCCTCCCGCGCATTCACAATGCGGCTTTCAATCCGCTCGGTCACCCCGGCGGTCACGCGATTGGTGGTCATGGAGATCAGGATATCCCGCAGGTGATTTCCCCGGACCTCCCGCGCGTAGAGCGTGAGATTGTCGGTCAACGACACATAGCGACCCTCAGGAATCAAGGAGACCACCGGCTGCAGCAGCACCGAATCCCGCAACGCCTTGAAGGCCACACGGGAGGCAGGAGCGACCTGCAGGTTGATCCATCCGCACAGCGCGCTGAACAGCATGGACAGGCCGATCACCGGCGCCACGAGAGCCACTAAACTGACGCCGGCGGCGCGCGCCGCGGTGAGCTCTTGATCGGCGCTGAAACGGCCGAAAAAGAGCAGCGCCGCGGTCAACATCCCGATGGGCAGCGAGAAGGCGAGAACGAAGGGAATGAGCAGGCCCAGCGCACGGATCAGGAGCCACGGAGACGAATGCCCCTGCGCCACAAACTCCAAGAGATCGCGAAGCACATTGCCCAGCAGAAGCACCAGCGTGAACACCGCAACAGTGATTACGGTGGTCGCCAGGACCTGGCTGACAATGTATCGGTGAAGCGTGCGCATCGCTATTCGTGCGACGGAATCCTCGAACGGACGCGTCGACGGTCGCGCGACGCTACTGGAGAACGTCCTCTGAAAAAACAAAAAGGCCGCGTGAATCCACGCGGCCTTTGAAAACCCTGCGAACCTCAGGCGATCAAGCCTGCGTCGTCGCCGTGCGGCGGGCGCGGCGGTAGCCGAGGAAGCCGACGATCGCCACGGCACCAATGGAGCCGTAGGTCGAAGCTTCAGGAACCTCCGTCGGAGTGAAATTGTACTTCACCGTCGCCGTCGAAGCGCCAGAAAGGCCGAACTGGGTAATCAGGTTGGCCGTGCCGGAACCGGAAGAGTTGCCAATCGCCGTGAAAGGAAGCGCAATCGTTCCAACACCCGTGAAGAGGGCGAGATCTGCACCGCCCGCATACGTCTGGGTATCGGAGCTGCTGAAGGCGGTCGTCGGGTAGGTGTGACCGGACGCTCCGGTGAAATCGATGAGACCGTCGAACTGCGCGGCGGCAATGCTGTTCGTCAACGAAGGGATGGTCACCACGAGCGGCGTATTGTTCGGACGGAACAGCGACATCGTGCCGGTCGAAATCGTCACCACGGTGCCACCTGTGCCGCTCAGGTTCTCGAACTTCTGATCGGCACTTGCGCTACCGGCCAGGGTGAAGACGATCGAGTTCAAGGTGCCCAGGCTGGGATCAAACAGCGGGAAGGACAGCGAATCGTTGAAATTGAACGTGGTCTCGCCAACGAGCGGCGTGGACGCCGAGTAGGACACAAAATCAGCGTGGGCAACGCTGACGGCGGCTGTCACCGAAAGGAGGGCACCAAAAAGTGCAGTGCGGCGGGAGGTATTCATGGCAGGGTGGTTTGTTCGAACGGGGAGACGGTAGCCTATCCCACCCCACCTTCGACAATCGGGAACTACGTCGAAAGCACCCCACTGTATCTAGGGGATCTCCTGACCCACTAAGAAGTTCAGCGGACGACCTCTACTTTCGGAGCACCGCATCGAGCCCCGCAAAAAGCAAAAAGGCCGCACCAGAGGTGCGGCCTTCAGAAGATCTGTAGGAGGCTTTAGGCCTTCGCAGCAGCCTTGTTGCGGGACCGGCGATAGCCGAGGAAGCCAACCAGCGAGACAGCGCCGAT
This sequence comes from Verrucomicrobiota bacterium, assembly GCA_947454295.1. GTDB lineage: Bacteria > Verrucomicrobiota > Verrucomicrobiia > Limisphaerales > UBA9464 > CAIVQB01. The sequence goes on from CANGMO010000252.1 coordinate 4,603, forward strand.
AGCGCCGTAAGTGGAAGCCTCGGGAACCGCGGCCACCGAGTAGGTATAGGTCACGGAAGCGGAAGCAGAACCAACCAGCGCGAACTGGGTGATCAGGTTGGCGGAGCCCGTGCCCGAGGAGGAACCCACCGCCGTCACCGGCAGAGAAATGGTGCCAGCGCCGCTGAACAAGGCCAAATCAGCCCCACC
>CANGMO010000253.1 GCA_947454295.1 Verrucomicrobiota bacterium
AGGACGGCGATGAACAGTGGGCCTGCTGGAATCCGGTGCTCGTGCAACCGAAAAAGGGCCCGCTGCTCCTCTACTACAAGGTGGGACCCAGCCCGTCGGAATGGTGGGGTCGCCTGATGACCTCGGAGGACGGCGGCGTGCACTGGTCGAAGTCGAAGCGGCTTCCCCGCGGCATCATCGGTCCGGTGCGCAACAAGCCGGTGGCCCTGAGCGACGAGATCTACCTCTGCGGCGCAAGCGATGAGAGCTCGGGGTGGCGCGTGCACATGGAAACTGTCCGTCAGCCGGGCAGCGCTTCCCCCACTTGGAGCCGCACACCGGAACTCAATTCCCCCCTCGAATTCGGCGCGATCCAGCCGACCATTCTCGTCTGGCCCGACCTGGGGATCCAAATCCTCTGCCGCACCCGCCAGAAGCTGCTCTCCGAGTGCTGGAGCGTCGACGGCGGCAAGACCTGGAGCAAGATGCGCCGAACCGACATCCCCAATCCGAACAGCGCGGTCGACGCCGTGATGCTGAAGGACGGCCGGGGCCTGCTGGTGTACAATCCCACCACCGAGAACCGCCACTCCCTCGGCGTCGCCATCATCGAAGGCGCGCAGAAATGGCATCATGCCATCAACCTCGAGGACGATGAGGGCGAGTACAGTTATCCTGCCGTGATCCAGACCAGCGACGGCCAGGTGCACATCACCTACACGTGGAAGCGAGAGAAGATCAAACACGTGGTGCTGGATCCCGCGCAGCTGAAGTAGGGGTGCCTTTCGGAGTGCGGCGCGAAGCGAAGCGCCACGCCGCTTTCGATATCACGACGATCACCCACGTCACGGACCCGCGCCGGCCTTTCGACGTGGGACTAGGTCGCTGAGTTGACGTACGGTTCTCCTCCGACACCCGGGCTCAAAGCGGTGTCGTCGCTGCGCTCTGCCACCGCACTCCGAAACATGCCGCTTCTTTCCGCGACTTTGGACCTTGGACTTTGGACTTTGGACTTTGGACTCTCCTTGGTCCTACGCCACCTGCACTCCGCGGAAGCTCTTCCAATGGCGCGACGGCAGGCATCCCAGGGCGATGAGGGCCAGCTGGCTGATGACGAATGCCGCCAGCACCTGGAAGGCGCCGTTCATGAAGCCGTAGCTGTGCAGGCCAACGCCGAGCATGTTCACCCCGAACCACGACCAGCTGGTGACGATGTTGCCGGCAATCGCCAGGTTCACCAGACCCCGCTCCTTGATCCAGCCACCCCAGCGGGCATGCAGGATCAGCGCGTTCCAAAGCACGATGATCAAGGCGCCGTTTTCCTTGGGATCCCAGCCCCAGAAGCGACCCCAGCTCTGATCGGCCCAGATGCCGCCGAGCACCGTGCCCACGAAGCTGAACAGCGTGGCGAAGCACACGATGCCGTACACCATGCGGGCCAGGGATCGGGCGGTGGATGTGTCGAGGCCACCGGTGAAAAAGCCACGCACCACGTACACGATCGCGAGGAAGCCGGCGACATAGGTGCTCGCGTATCCGAGCGTCACCACCACCACGTGGGTCGCGAGCCAGAAGTTGGTGTCGAGCACCGCGCGCAGCATTTCCATGGTGTCGCCTTCAAGCGCCAGATTGTGGGCGATGATGAGCGTCACGAATCCCAGCGAGCTGCCCACGGCCAGCCCAATGGCATTGCGCCAGAAGCGCTCCAGCACCAGGCCGAGCACCACAGAGCCCCAGCCGATGAAGATGGCCGAGGAGTAGAGATTGGTCACCGGAGGCCGTCCCTCCAGCCACATGCGATACACCAGGCCCACCGTGTGAATGGCCAGGGCGATCCAGGTCAGGCGCACGGAAATCTGACGCGCGGTCTCCGAGAAGCGGAACCAGAACACCACTGCGGCCAGGAAGGCCGCCACGTAGATGGCCAGCGCGTGGTAGAAGGGTGCCATGCGATTGAAGAACTCCTCGCTGATGCCCTTGGAGATGTCGGTGGGAACCTGGGCGATGCAGAAGCGCTCATACTCGGTGAGTGCCGCATTGAAGGCACCGGCATCCCCAGCCGCATAGGCATCCCCCATCTTGGCCCACGAGATCGCCGCCGCGGGTAGCGTGGAACCACCGGTGAAATCGAGCATGCGATCCGCAAATCGCGCCCAGTTGGCGCCGCCTTCCGGAGGCAGAATCAGCGGCACCTTGTCCGCCCGTTCCCCGCGCTGCTGGAGAAAGCGGACCACCGAGCGCACCAGAGGGTCCTGCTGCAGCTCGGCCTTGTCGTCGGATGACTTGGTCCGAGCCACCTCAAGGGCGGTCTGCCCGCGCGGCACGGCCTGCTGGAACTGCGTCAGCTCGGGCACGAGCTGGGCCACGCCGAGAGGGCGCGCGGTGTTCTGCAGCGCGTTGAACAACATCAGTGCATTGCCCAAACGCAACACCGCCTGATCGAAGGCATCGCGCTGGGAGTCATCCTTCGCAGCGGCCCGCTGGGACTGCTCCTGCAGGGTGTTGAGGTTGGTTCCACCGAGAATCTGATTGAACGAGTAGTGCTTTCCATCGAAGCCCTTGGCGTCGTCCTTGAGGGGCAGCTGAAGCAGCGAAATGACATCGGGATGATCCACCCGGAACACCCGGCGCTCGCGGGCCGGATCGGGACGGAACATCGCCTCAGCCAGCCATTCCGTGGCCGGGATCGAGCGCTTTTCCAACGGATCGTAGAAGGCGTAGCGCTCGTAGATCTGCACCAGCGAATTGCGGGCGAAGGAATCGATCGGCTGATGGCGCCCCTTGAAGAGGAGCGGGAGCTTCGCGAAGCGGGAGTACGCAAAATCGCGGTCGGACGCCGGCGCCAGCGCGCCGAGGAACCACGCGGCGAACACCACCGGAATGAGAATCGGAAGGAAGCGTTTCATCGGCGGGAGGCTTTGGAAGTGGACGCGGGAGCAGGCACTGGAGAAGCGGCCGGGCGCGGACGGGAAACGAACGCGGTAAGGTGGATGCCGAACTGCACCAGGAGGCCCAGGGCCACCAGCACGCAGCCCAGGTAGGGTGTCAGCCAGGAGGGATTCTTCACCACCTGCAGCACGCTCGTGCCGCGCGTCGCGGCAGCCTCGTCGCGCCCCATCTGGTATTGGAAGAAGGTGAGGCCGCCGTAGCGCAGCGGATTGTTCATGTAGATGTCCACCTCACGCCGGCCTGCAGTGGGATGATCCACCAGCACGCGGCTCTGAAAGTTCTTGGGAATTCCCTCAGCATCCGGGCCATCTGCGGTACCGGCATAGGTTTCATGGGTCGTCTTCAGCAGCTTCACAGTGAAGGGCTGGTAGTAGCGCCGCGGCCTCAGGGTGAACTCGTAGGACCGGCCATCCACGGTGATCGACTGCGACGCGGCCAGCTTGGCGTAGATCGAGGCAGTCATCGGATAGAACTGCGGCATTGCGGCCTGCAGCTCAGCGCGCGTCGTCGCTCCGCTGAAAATGCGCACCCAATACCGTCGGGCCCCGCTCTGCAGCGCCGGCTCGCCGGCCCAGTCGGAAACGGCCCAGGTACCCAGGGAAGTGCCATTGGTGGAGGTGAGCTCCAGCAGCGCGGACGGGATGTTCTTGTCGTCCATCTTCCGGCTGACCGGCGCCTCCTGGAAGGTGAAGACCTTGCCAATGCCCATGGACGTCTGGGGCGGATTGGTCTGCTGCATCATGGGGGGCACAAACACCGGATCCGAATTTGGCATCCACTGGCGGATCTTGATGCCGAACGGCAGCTCGGGAACGCGAAACTCCGCCCCGGTGGCCAGCAGGGATTCGGGGACCGACACCACGGTTTGCAACGACGGATCCGAGGTCGCGCCGAGGAACACCAGCTCGGTCTCCTGGAAATCCTCGCTATAGTTCCGCCACTCCCCTTCCGCGAAACTCATCCGGCTCTCGCGCGCCAGCATGTCGGTGGCGAGCTGGCCCACCAGCAGCACGATAATTCCAAAGTGCGACAGCAGGATGCCCGACTTCTTCCAGGCAAACTTGAACCGCACCACGTGGGCGGCGATGAGATTCACCAGCAGGGATGTGCCCAGCAGATAGCCGCCGGGCAGCGGGATGACGATCCACTTGAGCGACGGCGTGTGCGGCGACCAGGTGGAAAACCAGGACCGGAAATAGCGGGCCTGGGCGACATAGAGGCCGTCCTCGGTCTGGGCCAGGGTGCCGAAAAACACCACCGCAATGCCGAGCGCCAGCAGCGTGACGGTCAGGCGGAGCGAGGTGAGCGGGGCGAGGAGGCGTTTCACGAAAGGCTGGGACGGCGAAAGCGGTTGAAACAGTGGGACGACGGCACCCGGTCAATACTTCACCGACTTGATGAACTTCACGAAGTGGTCCTTCTCAGCGCCCACCAGCGCCGCATCCCCGGTGAGCTTGTAGAACCAGGTCCGGTCCGGCCGGGCGATGATGGCCGCGAGCATCTTGCGGCCGGCAAACTGGCCCGCACCCGTGAGATCGACGAGCGTGGCGGATTGGCCGCCCGCCAGGGCGAGCGATGACGTGGTGGAGGCGAGCTCCGCATCGGAGACCGCGGCAAGACCCAGCTGGCCGCGCCAGCGGTTCACATTGGCGAGCGTGCCGCCTGCGCCCGGTCCGAGAGCGACCACCGACAGATCGCCATCCGCACCCACCATGAAACTCGCCAGTCGCATGGTCGTCGCCGCCTTGGGCTTCCAGCCCTCGGGCACTTCCCACTGAGGCAATTCAGTTGACGGCGGGGCCACCACCGGGCCGGCCATGCCCGGAGGGGGCGAGAGAGGCGCTGCAGCGGGGGC
>CANGMO010000254.1 GCA_947454295.1 Verrucomicrobiota bacterium
GAAGCCTCCGCCCTCCTGGGAATCGCGGTTCCCACGGCGAAGGAATGGTGGGCCTATTCCCGTTCCTGGCTGCGCGTGGAAATACGCCGCGCCACCCGGCCCGCTGCGTGATTCCCGGCCAGAGCGTCCCCACCTTCCATGAACACCCCAGGTGACCAGGAAGAAGGCATCTTCCGCGAAGCCGTCCGGCTGGAGGCCGGGCCGGCCCGAGAAGCCTACCTGGCCACTGCCTGTGCCGGTGATCCAGCCCTCCGGGAGCGCATCGAGGAATTGCTGGAGGCGCATGAGCCAGGGGACAACTTCCTCGAACCCGAGTCAGGCCCGCTGGCGGGGATGCCCGGACTGGGCCGCGGAACCAGCCGCATCATCGGTCGATATGAACTGCTCGAACCCCTCGGCGAAGGGGGCTTCGGCGTCGTTTATCTGGCGCGCCAGCGTGAGCCGGTGGACCGGATGGTGGCATTGAAGATCCTCAAGCCCGGCATGGACAGCCGCGCGGTGGTGGCGCGGTTTGAGGCCGAGCGCCAGGCGCTGGCCCTGATGGAGCACCCGTCCATCGCCCGGGTCCTCGACGGCGGCACCACCGATACCGGGCATCCGTACTTCGTCATGGAGCTGGTCCGGGGCGAGCGGATCACCCACTACTGTGACCGCGGTCGGCTTCCGATCGGGCGTCGCCTCGAACTCGTCATCGAAGTCTGCCGCGCGGTCCAGCATGCCCATCAGAAGGGCGTCATCCATCGGGATCTCAAGCCGGCCAATGTTCTGGTCACGGAGGTGGACGGCAGGGCCGTTCCCAAGGTGATTGATTTCGGCATCGCGAAGACACTTGAAAGCGCGCCGGGGGATGACGCGGGAGTCACCCGGCCCGGACAGTTTCTGGGCACCCCGTCCTATATGAGTCCCGAGCAGGTGCGGATGGCGGGGCGGGATATTGATACGCGGACCGACGTCTACAGCCTGGGCGTATTGCTCTATGAATTGCTCACCGGATGCCTCCCGTTTGATGCCCAGGCGCTGATGGCGGAAGGGATGGACCGGGTCCGCGATGCGATCCTGCTCCAGGAGCCGCCACGGCCATCGGTCCGGCTGGGACGGCTGAGCGCGGATGCCCTGGAAACGGCGGCGATCCAACGCGGCACCGAGGGGCCCAAGCTGCGGAATGGAATTGCCGGCGACCTCGATTGGATCGTGATGCGGTGCCTCGAAAAGGAGCGAGGCCGACGCTATGAAACGGCCCATGAACTAGCGTTGGACCTGCGCCGGTTTCTGGACCGCGAACCCGTGATCGCCCGGCCGCCGAGCGAACTCTACCGGTTCCAACGGTTGGTCCAGCGCCAGAAGCTGGCCTTCTCGGCGGCCGCCGCCGTGCTGGCCTCCCTGCTCGTCGGGCTCGGGGTCTCGACCTGGCTCTGGAACCATGAGCGAAGGGCCCGGTGGCGCGCAGTGGAGGCCCAGCAGGAAACGAAGGCGGCCCTGGCGTGGTCGGATTTCCTTCAGGCAGGCCGCCTTGCCGAAGCCGGGCAGGACGCCGACGCGCTGGCGTATCTGGCTCGGAGCGTCCAGGGAAACCCCACCCATCGGGCTGCCGGCATCCGCCTGCTGACCCAGCTGGCCTACAATTCGTGGGCCACTCCCACGCTGGTCTTTCGGCACGAAGCGTCCGTCCTCGATGCGCGGTTCAGTGGGGATGGATCTCAACTGCTCATCAGTCTCGCCGACGGCACGGTCCGGCTCTGGGATTTGGCGCACGGCCAAACCCTGAACAGCCCTGCGGAGCCCTATTCCGGCGTGATCACCACCGGGTTCAGTCCGGATGGAACCGCCTTCGCGACCGGATCCTGGGACCAGTCGGCCCGGGTTTGGGACGTCAAGACCGGACGTCCCCGGACGGATTCGCTGAAGCACGAAGGCGCTGTTTATTGCACCGCCTTCAGCCCGGACGGGCGGCACCTCGTGACGGGCTCCGCCGATCACCAGGCCCGGGTGTGGGCGTTGGACACCGGCCGGCTCGTGGTGGGCCCCCTGCCCCACGATGGCGCTGTGAAGGAGGTGCAGTTCAGCCCCGACGGCAGCCGGATCGCGACGGCCTCGGAGGATTCCGCAGCTCGAATCTGGGACGCCCGCAGCGGCACGTTGATCTCCGGGCCGCTTCGGCACGTCAGCCGGGTGAACGCAGTCCGCTTCAGTCCCGACGGACTCCGCCTCGCGACCGCGTCCGCCGATCACAGCGCCGGGCTCTGGGATGTCCGCACCGGAAAAGCCTTGTGCGCTCCGTTGGCGCACGCCCACTCCGTGGTGGCCGTGCGTTTCAGCCCGGATGGCTCAAAGATCGTCACCGCCTCCCTGGATGCCACCGCCCGGATCTGGGACGGGACGAATGGCCGTCCGCTGACGCCTGCCTTGGAACATGGAGGTCCCGTCTTGATGGCGGAATTCAGCCCGGACGGACAGCAGCTCCTGACCGCCTCGGAAGATCAGCTCACCCGAATCTGGGACGTGCGCTCCGGACGCCGGTTGTTGGAACCGGTGAAATTGCACGCCTCGATCCGTGCGGCGCACATCAGCCCCGACGGAGACCGGTGGGTGACCGCTTCGGGCAATGAAGTCCGCGTACACGCCCGCCCCGGACCCGCCGCGTTGCCGCTTCGGGTCAATGACGGTGCGTTCACCGTACAGGCGCGGTTCAGTCCGGACGGCGAGCGTTTTGTCGCCGGTTCATCAGACCTCACGGCCCGCATCTTCGACGCCCGCACCGGCGCGCCGGTGGGACAACCCATGAGACACGAAGGCCAGGTCAACAGCGCCCAATTCAGTCCGGATGCGCGCCGGATCCTGACGGCGTCGATGGACCACACGGCACGCATGTGGGACGCACGCGATGGCCGGCCGGTCAGCGTTCCCTTGCAGCACGACGGCCAGGTGGATGCGGCGGAGTTCAGTCCGGATGGACGCCTGTTCCTCACCGTTTGTCACGACGCCGCGGTGCGGGTTTGGGACACGGAAACGCAAACTCAGAGGGTGAATCGCCTGGGACAGGCCGGGCCCCTGATGACCGCCCATTTCAGTCCGGACAGTCAGCGGATCGTCACCGGTTCGGACGACGGAACCGCGCAGGTTTGGGAGGCCCGAACCGGCACCAGGATAGGAGCGCCCATGCGCCATTCCCAAGCCATCCATGAAGCGCAATTCAGTCCGGATGGACGGCAGGTGATCACCGCCTCATCGGATGGATCGATCCGGCTCTGGGAGGCGGCGAGCGGCCAGCCATCGACCTCGCCGATGCTGCACGGAACCCCGGTCTATTCGGCCGAATTCAATGCCGTCGGCCAACGCGCGGTCACCGCCGGAAGGGACGGTCGGATCCGCGTCTGGAGCCTCGGGAACGGCCAGACGCTGACCGAGCCCTTTGTTCAGGGTGCTTCGAGTCATCCCCGGTTCAGTCCCGCCGGCCACGTGATCGCCTCGGCGGGCTCGGATGGCTGGTTGCGATTGTTGGATCCGGAGAGTCTGCAACCCGTGGCGCCCGCTTTGCGACAGGAAGGACGGACCGTCACAACCACGTTCAGCCCCGACAGCCGGCGCATCCTGAGCGCAGCGAACGGCGTGTGGCTCTGGGATCTCCCGCTGGGCGTCTCGAGGTGTCCGGCCTGGCTGGCACCCTTGGCGGAAGCCATCAGCGGGGAAGTCCTGAACGAACAGGGCGTCCTCGTCCCGAGCCGACGCGACCCGGCCGCGTTGATGGCGGGCGTTCGGGAACAGCTCGCTCAGGCGGCCCCGCAGGACGATTGGGCGGTCTGGGGCCGGTGGTTCTTCGCGCCGGCGGACCAGCGGCCGATCTCTCCGCACAGCGGCCTGACGACGGCTCACTACATCCGGGATCGCATCGCCGGCGGAACCGACTCGGGGCGCGAGGAAGTGCTGCGGCTCACCTCGGGACGGCCGGAGTGGCAGGCCCTGATCCCCACGCAGCAGCCTGGCCCATCGGCCGATGCCATGAGGGCTTCGGCGCCATCCCCCGGCGCGCCGGCGTCCCAGGTGATCTTCGACGGGGAACTGCGGAACGGGTGGGAAGATTACAGTTGGTGCGATGTCACCTATGCCGCCATGGACCCGAAACATCCGGGCACGAATGATCTCACGGTCAAGGCCGGACCCTGGCAGGGCTTCTACTTGCACCACGCGCCGTTCAATTCCTCGCACTACGATCGCATCTCGATCTGGATCCATGGAGGCACTTCCCCAAAGCAGTTGCTCCTCATTGGCACCGCGCAGCAGGTCCCGCAGCCGTACATTCCCCTGACCCTGCCCGCGAACACCTGGATCCAGGTTGTGCAATCGCTCGCAACCCTGCACGTCCAGGGAAATTCCGCCTTTGACGGGTTCTGGTTGCAGGACAACACGGGCACCCGTCAGGGGGATTTCTATATCCGCCGCATCGAACTGCTGGCACCCGACACGGCCGCGGAGCCCGCTTCCAGGCCCTCCGTCACCCCTCCACACTGAGCCATCGCCCCGGGGCGACCTCAGCAACGCGCGTCACTCATCGGCTTTCTGTGCCGGGTTCCACCCCGGCTCTCCGGCCGCCACAAACCGCGTCCAGCCTGCGCCAAAAACGGCCCGGCGAGACGACGAAAAAAAGATCCATACTTTTCGTCGGCGAATCTCGCCTTCTGGGGTGTACGGCAGCTTTGCCCACGAACGGGGTGAGCCTCAGCCGACAGAAAAGCGCTGTTGCATCATGAAAACTCC
>CANGMO010000255.1 GCA_947454295.1 Verrucomicrobiota bacterium
AGGTCATTCAACGCCGCGTTCGCCGGGATGGCGATGCACGACAGGAGCGCCGCAGCGAGGGCGTGGAAGAGCGTCCGGATACGGAGGGCGCGTCCGCCTGGGCTCCGAGAGTCTGTGGAGAAGCTCATGGGGTGAAACCTGTGGGTCGTGCCGCGGTGGCGCAAGGTCCGGTCGCCGGGGTCTTGCGGTAGGTAGCCACCAGGGTGGGAATGCCCCGGGCATTGAATTCGCGTTCGAAGTCGGTCTGGTTTGCCAGGAGGGCAGGGGGTGCCGCCACCGGCTCAAACCCGGGCGCCTTGGTGAAGACATCCAGCATCTGCTCGAAATATCCGGAATGATCCGTCCGCAGGTACATCACGCCGCCATCCGCGAGCGCGGCGCGGGCGTGGGCTGCGAAGGCGGGCTGAATCAGGCGGTGCTTCCAGTGCCTTCGCTTTGGCCAGGGATCGGGGAAATACACATGGATCGCTGAGAGCGACCCCGGGGCCAGCATCCGCTCCATGAGGTATCCGGCCTCGATGCGCATGCCGCGGAGATTGGTAATTCCCTGAGCGCACGCTTTGCGGTCGATCTTCCGCAACCGCCCGAGCAGGCGCTCGATGGCCAGAAAGTTGCGCTCGGGATGCTCGGCGGCGTGGCGGGCAATGAACGAGCCGTCGCCCGCCCCCAGCTCCAGCTCGACCGGATTCGCGTTGCCAAACATTGCCACAGGGTCGATGGGCCTGAGGATCTGCGGGCGGACGATCCAGGTCGACGCGCGGTCAGGCCCGGGGGAAGTGGGTGGGCGGCGGGGAAAAACTGGGGGGGAATCCGACATGCAATCGTTGGCTTGCGGTCTGCGTCCCGCCCAGCAAAGCGCACTTCCCGGCCCGGGATCAATCCAATGCCGCCCGCATCTTGGCAAACCAGTCTCCTCCCGACTCGCTCTCGACCGGCTTGCTGGCCGCCACATCGGCATCCTCCACGCAGTCCGGCGGAAGCTCCTTCAGAAACGGCGAGGGGTGACACGGCATCGCCTGTCCGTATTTCTTCCGGGACCCACAATGCGAAAGTCGGAGGGTCTCCTGGGCACGGGTGATGCCGACGTAGAACAGGCGCCGTTCCTCGTCCATCGTGCCTTCCAGCTTGGAACGCTGATGCGGGAGCAGCCCGTCTTCGAGCCCGACGATCTGCACGTGCGGGAATTCCAGCCCCTTGGCGGCGTGCATGGTGATGAGGGTGACCCCGTCGGTGGTTTCGTCTTCCTCCTCCCGGTCCTGGTCGAGCGTCACCTTCTCCAGGAATTCGGTCAGGCGTTCCAGCGGCGTGCCGCCCCGGGCATCTTCGAGTTCATCGTCCAGGGTGGCCATCACCTCACGCAGATTGCGAACGCGGGCTTCCGCGGCCTCGGCGTTTTTCTCCTGCCGGGTCAGCTCGGCGACATATCCCGTGACATTGAGCCAGCCCTCCGCCCAGGACGCCAGTTTGAGGTCTCCGGGGGCCTCCAGCGGCTGCCGGGTCTCGTCGATGAACCGCAAAAAGGCACGCACCGCCTCGCTGGTACGGGCCTGCATGGCGCCCTGAACATCCGTATGCCGCATGACGGCAAAGACGCTGCACTGACGCTCCTGGCTCGCCGCCAGCAGGCGTTCCATGGTGACGTCGCTCAGCCCGCGCGCCGGCGTGTTGGCAATGCGCAGCAAACTGACGTCATCGTGCGGATTGATGAAGGTTCGCAGGTAGGCGAACAAATCGCGGATTTCCCGCCGATCGAAAAAGCTCTGTCCGCCGATCAATCGATACCGAACCTTGGCCTTGCGCAGTGCGGTCTCGATGGGACGGGACTGCAGGTTGGTGCGAAACAGGATGGCCTGCTGACTCCAAGGAATGCGTCGTGCGATCCGGTCGTACTCGATGTTCTCGACCACCACCCGCGCCTCCTCCTCGTCGGTGGTGAAACACTGCAGCTGGATCTTTGAACCTTCTCCCTTCGAGGACCAAAGCTGCTTCCCGCGACGGCGGGTGTTGTTGGCGATTACCTTGTTGGCGGCACGCAGGATGATGTTGGTCGAACGGTAGTTCTGCTCCAGCTTGATCACCTTGACCTCGGGAAAGTGTTTTTCCAGGTCGAGCAGGTTGGCGATTTCCGCACCACGCCAGCCGTAGATTGACTGATCGTCATCTCCTACCACGCAAAGGTTTCGCGACACCTCGGTCAACCGATGCACCAATTCAAACTGGGCGGCGTTGGTATCCTGGTACTCGTCGACCATCACGTACTGAAACCTCTGACGACAGGCTTCCAAGGCATCCGCGTGTTCCCGAAAGAGGCGCAGGGTCAGCAGGATGAGATCGTCGAAATCCACTGCATTGCAGGCCCGCAGGGCGGACTCGTACCGGGCGGCCACATGCTCCGCAAGAGCCCGCACGCTGGGATCTTGAAACGCCGCCGCCCGCGAGCCGCCATTTCGAAACTGGCTGAGCATCGAAAGAATGGTCGACGGATCCGAATTCGGCCCTTTTCCTGAGATCGACGAGAGAATCTTGCGGATCGCCCCCAGCTGATCCGATTCATCAACAATAACAAACGTGCGCTTATACCCCAGTTTTTCGATGTGCATTCTCAAGATGCGAACGCACAGGGAATGAAAGGTGCAGATGGTGGGCTTGGTTGGGGCTTCGGCTGACGGCGCGTCGGGGTCGCGGGAGACCTTCTTTTTTGGAAGCAACTCCCGGACACGGCTTTGCATCTCCTTCGCTGCCTTGTTGGTAAAGGTGACGGCGAGGATTTGGCCGGGCGAAATGCCACGCTGCACCATCGACGCAATGCGATGCGTGATGACGCGCGTCTTGCCGGTTCCGGCGCCGGCGAGGATGAGAACAGGCCCAGAATGGGTAATAACGGCGGTGCGCTGTTCCGGATTGAGACCGATCGGATTCACAAATTCTTCTTGCCTAAGGGGCGGAAGAATCGGCTATCGATCGTCTGCAGCAAGCTTTGTGTCGCAATTTGGTGTTGCGACATCGGGAGTTGGCGCTGGAATAAGGGGAAACCCTATCCCGGGTAGGGTTGAGTGAAAAAACGGTCTCGTTTACAAAAGCGTGAACGTCGGCGGGTTAGGCGCACAATTTATCCTTCGGAAGATTTTACTATGAACTTGAAAACAATTTTGACGGTAACGGCTGGTGTTGCTCTCGCGGCCGCCCCGGCAATGGCTCAGGTTTACACGAAAACTGGCAGCGTTGGGGCGAACAGCATCGCTGCGGCATCCACTTACGGTGTGTTTTTTACTCCGACCACGGACGTGTCCGTCACGGATTTGGGTGCCTTTGCCTATCAAGGTTACTCAAACGGTAACGTGGACGTCGCCATTTGGAAGTCCGGGGATGCCTCGCCGTTGGCCCACGTAACACTCGCTTTTAGCAGCGGTGATACGCTTCTGGGTGAGTCTGGGGCGCGCTTCTACTTCGCGAACGCCGACAAGTCTCTCGGTTTCTCACCGGTGACTCTGACCGCCGGTGTCAGCTATGCCTTGGTTGAAACACCTTCGGGCACCCAGTACCGTTCCCCGGGCGTGAATGTGGTTGAAGATTCCACCAATCTTTCGTTTACCTCCCTGTTCAATCCGGGAGGTTCTTTCACTGCTGGAAACAACCCGTTCACGGGCGCCCTTACCGCCTACTCGACGCCTGAGGGCAGCGTGAGCATGGTCATCGGCCCTGCCGCTGTTCCCGAGCCTTCCGCCTACGCTGCGGTGGCCGGCCTCGGCCTGGTCGGATTTGCGGCCCTCCGCAAGTTCCGCCGCTAAGCCTGCTGTAGTTTTCGAAGGCGCGACCGACATCGGTCGCGCCTTTTTTGTTTGGCTGGGTCGATAAGCTTTGGTGGGGTGAAGTGCGGAAGGCGTTCATGGATAGCTGGCTCCCACGAGTTTTGATTCTCCCGTCGTCCTCGTACGCTCGTCATCGGACGATCGGCGGGGGCGAGCGCTATGCCTTGGAATACGCCCGGGCGATGAGCGCGTTGGCGCCCACGACTCTCGGCTTGTTTGATCTCAGGGAGGGGAATTCCCGCGATGGAAATCTGGAGATCCGACAGTTCGGGCTACGGAGTTTTTCGGATCAATGGGGGTTTCCGGCGACGACCAAGGCGTTTCGTGAATTGGGTGAGTATGACGTGGTGCATGTCATGTGTTTCCCTACGTCGCTGTCAGAATCGGCCGTCGTCTTGGCCCGGTGGCGCCGGCAAATATCGGTGCTGACCGATGTGGGTGGTGGCGGGCGCTCACTGAGTGGCTATTTGGGCAAGATTTCGAGCCGCATTGACCTGCATCAATTTGCCAGTGGATTGGCACACCTGTCCGGATACTCGGGCACTTTCTTTTCCAAGTGGCGCAAACCGCAGACGATTCTCTACGGCGGCGCGGATTGCGCAAATGTCAGTGCCCCATTCTCGGGTGGCCATGCGCTGTTCGTGGGCCGGTTGCTGCCGCACAAGGGAATCCTGAACGTGATTCGTTCGCTGGATTCGCGCACACCGCTGCATGTGGTGGGCCGCCCCTACGATCTTGATTACTTCAATCAGCTGAAGACCGAAGCGACGGGAAAGCTGGTGCAGTTCATCACCGACGCGAGTGATGCGGACATTCGCCGTGAGTACGCGTCGGCCAGCGTCGTGCTTCAACCTTCGATTCCCAGCCCCACCGATGCGGGTGACAAGTCCGAGCTGTTGGGCCTGGTTGCCTTGGAAGGCATGGCGGCGGGGCGTCC
>CANGMO010000256.1 GCA_947454295.1 Verrucomicrobiota bacterium
CGGCCTCAATGACCTCGCGAGGGGCATGCCCCTCCTCGAAGGGCATCAGAACGTGCCCCGTTTCATCCAGAAGATAGAATGCCTGAACGCCGCCCACCGGGGGCAGCAGCACCCGTGCGACCGGGGTGCGCTCATGAACCACGATGCTTACCGTGTCCGGAATCGACATGCGTGTCTTGGCGTCCTCGATTCGCGGATGCCGGCGCAATCGCTGACGCAGGGCGAACAGGTCAACGGTCAGAATGTTGCGCCCCAGGGAAACGCCGGCGAGCCGACGGATTTCGTCCTCGGTCAGGACGCCGTCCCGCTGCACGACAATATGTTTCACCGCGAGCGACTCGATGTGATTCAGCCAGTGCTCCCGGGCAAGATCCGCAAGCCCCACGGTCAGCCCCAGCAACACGCAGAGCAGAATCAGGGTGCGCACAAACCGCCGCATGCCACCACGACGCGGACGGTTGTCCGCACCGGTGCCGGTGTCGGTGAACAGGGTGAATCCCTCGTCACGACGGCGATTGCGGCGGGAACGCTGGAATGGGAAGGCCATGGGTCGTTTCAACGCGGTTGCGATCGCTCGAGCGCCAGCCGGACCATCCGGTCACACAAGGCGGCAAACGACCATCCGGCGGCAGCCGCCGCCTTGGGCAGCAGGCTGGTTTCGGTCATTCCGGGAAGCGTGTTCACCTCCAGCACCACCGGATCTCCATTGGCGCGGACCATCACGTCGACGCGCGCGTAGTCGCGCGCCCCGACGGCACGGTACGCGCCGAGCGCGGCCTCCTGGATGCGTGCGGTCACCGCGGCATCGAAGGGCGCCGGGCACAGATAGTCGGTCCGGCCCGCGGTGTACTTGTTGGTGTAATCGTAAGCGCCGCTGCGGGGGCGCACCTCGACCACGGGAAGCGGTTCCCCGGCGAGAATGCCCACCGTGGTTTCGCGACCGACGATGCGCTCCTCCATCAACACCTCACGATCGTGGCGAAGCGATTCGGCCAGTGCGGCGGGGAATTGTCCCTCGTCGTCCACAAACTGGAGACCCACGCTGCTGCCCTGTCGCACCGGCTTGAGAACCACGGGAGGCGCCCAGTCGGCACCAGGCCAGGGCGTCCCGGCCGACTCGAACACGACGAATCGCGCGGTCGGCACCCCGGCCTCCAGGCAGCGGCGTTTCGTCAGCACCTTGTCGAAGGCGATGCGGCTGCCCTCGGCCGCGGTGCCCGTGTACGGGACGCCGAGACGATCGAGCTCCTCCTGCACGCCTCCATCCTCGCCATAGGTGCCATGCAGCGCGAGGAACACGACCTGCGTACCCTCGGGAATCCGGAGGAGACCCGGGACGGGATCCAGTTCGTGCACCACGTGACCGAGTCCACGCAGCGCCTTGGCGACGGCGGCCCCGGAACGCAACGACACCTCGCGCTCGGCCGAGGGGCCCCCAAGGAAAACCGTGATGGTCAGCGGGCGGACGGCACTCACGGCAGGTCCTCCCCGAGGATCTCCACCTCGATCTCCAGCTCCACGCCACGCGCCTCGCGGGCCCGTTGACGCACCAGTTCGATCAACTGCAACACATCCCGCGCGGTGGCGTTGCCGAGGTTCACAAAGAAATTGGCGTGCACATCGGACACCATGGCGTCGCCAACGCGCGTGCCTTTCAGCCCGAGTTCGTCGATCAGTTTTCCGGCAGGCAGCGTCGGCGCGGGATTCTTGAAAGTGCAGCCGGCACTCGGCTGGTTCGGCTGCGAATCCCAGCGCTTCCGCGAATAGGCATCCATGCGCGCACGCACCGCCTCGGGATCATCCGCAGTGCCGCGCAGCAACGCCCCGATGGCGATTGCCTCGCGAAGCAGCGGACACGAGCGGTAGGTCACCGGCACCTCCGCCGCGGGCACGTCCTGGATCACGCCGGCACGCGTCACATACCGCAACCGCTCCACCACATTGAACGTCCACGAGTTCATCGCCCCGGCATTCATCCGCAGCGCCCCACCCAGCGAACCCGGGATGCCTTCGAGAAATTCCAGCCCGGCGACGCCCGCCCGGCGCGCCTCGGTGGCGATGGCCTTGAGCCGCGCCCCCGCGCCGCACTGGAACAAGCTGCCGTTGCGTTCAATGGCGGAAAAACTGGAATGCGCCAGGGACAGCACCACGCCGCGAACGCCGCCGTCGCGAATCAGGAGATTCGACCCACGCCCGAGCACGAACACCGGCACCTCCATCTGCGCCGCGAGTTCCAGCACGGTGACCAGCGCATGCTCGCAATCGGGTTCGACAAAGATGTCCGCCGGCCCGCCCACCCGAAGCGTGGTGCGGCGAGCGAGCGGTTCATCGCGTCGCAGCACCGTCTCCAGAGGCAGCGCGCCCTGCAGCTTGTGAAACAGATCGGTGACCTGGATGGCCAGTCCGGCGGCGGCCTCGGTGGCGTTGGCCGGACGGAAGGGGGTCAAGGGAATCGGGCTCATGCCAGGGTCTCCCGGGTGCGAGGTGGGGTGAGATTCAAACTGCCGGATGTGCGGACCGGAGACGCCACGGCGCCGATCGCGGCCATGACCCGCTCGGCGATCCGCCCCGCGGCACCCGGCGAATCGATGTCGGCCAGACGCTGCGCCATTTCACCGCGCTGCGTGGAATCCGCGGCGAGGGCAAGTACCTCGCGAACCAGATCCTCCGGGCGCGCGCCGACCTGTTCCAGCAATCGGGCCGCGCCCACCCGGACCATCGCCCGGGCGTTGGCCCGCTGATGGTCGTCGGTGGCGGCAGGATAGGGAATCAACACCGATGGCAGCCGCATGGCGGCAAACTCGGCCAGCGAGGAGGCCCCGCTCCGACTCACCGCGACCGTCGCAGCCGCGAGTGCGCAATCCATCGCCAGATGAAACGCCACCACGCGAACCCTTGATCCAAACGGCGCCGCCGCGGCCCGGACGGCCTCGGCATCCCGGGTACCCGCAATGTGGAACACCTGCAGCTCGGGCGCAGCCGCGAGCAATTGCGGGAGCGCCTGAATCACCAACCGGTTCACTCCTTCCGCGCCCTGGCTGCCACCCACGACCAGCAGCACCGGACGATTGGGATCGAGTCCGAGCGCCACGCGGGCCGCCGCCGGATCCGTCGGAACAAAGCCATCACGAACCGGGGTGCCGGTCACCGTGACATTCCGATAGCGAAGGCGGGCGGCGGCTTCCTCGAAGCCAACGAAGCAGGCCGTCACCCAGGGAGCGAGCCAGCGATTCGCGCGACCGGGAATGGTGTTCGACTCGTGCAGAAAGGTGACCGCGCCGCGGCTGCGGCCGGCAAAGACCACCGGCAGCGAGGTGAAGCCACCCATCGCCAGCACAGCCGCCGTGGGACGGGCCCCAAAACAGGCGCGGGCGCGTCGAACCGAACGCATCGCGTTCAACGCCGAGGCCATCGCCCGACCGCGGGTAAGTCCCACCGCGGGCAGCGTTTCAATGCCGAAGGCCGCCGGAAGACTGGCCACCGCCTGCCGATCGACCTCCTTGGTGGAGACGAACAGGGTCACCGCCGCCCCGCGATTCAACAGCTCGCGGCCGACCGCGACGCCGGGAAACAAATGGCCGCCCGTGCCTCCGCAGGCGATGGCGACATGAGGTTGGGAATCGGGCGGGTTCATTCCGATTCGGGAAGATCGGTATCCGACCGCTGGAACGGATTTCCAAACAGGCGCGACCGCACGGTGCCGGTGCCGGAAACCCCGTTGCGGGCCACACTCACCAGGCAGCCGATCAGGCAGAGCATCATCACCACGCCCGTGCCGCCGCGGCTGACCAGCGGCAGCGGAATGCCCTTGTTGGGCAGGAGATCGGTGACCACGCCAAGATTGAACAGCGCCTGGCCGCAGATGAGGAAGGTGATGCCGCCCGCCAGCAGGGAGCCGAACAAATCGGGCGCCGACTGCGTGATCAGCGCGCCGCAGACGAGAATGATGGCGAAGACCGCCACCACGCCGAGCGTGAAGGGAAGTCCGAGTTCCTCACCCACCACGGGAAAAATGAAATCGGTGTGATGCTCGGGAACGTTGAACTTGAACGAGCCCATGCCGAGCCCGACGCCATCCACGCCGCCGGCGCCGAAGGCATACAGCCCCTGCAGCACCTGATGGTAGCCGTCGGTGTTCTTCTCGGGATGAAGGAACGCGTTGACGCGCTTCATGGCGTACTCGCTGTTGAGAATGATGACCGCGAACATCGCCACGCAGGCGATGGCGGGCAGCATGACCTGCCAGATGCGGACGCCAGCCACCACCATCATGAGAAAGGTGACACCGAGGAGCAGCGCGGTCGTGCCCTTGTCGGGTTCCACCAGGATGAGTGCGAGGGGCAGTGCAGCCACCGAGGCCATGCCCACCACGCCGGAAAAGAAATGGGAGATGCGATGCTCGAACCGTGCGGCGAATGCGGCGAGGCCGACGATGACCCCAAGCTTGGCGAATTCGGACGGCTGGATGCCCCACAGCCACCGTTGAGCCCCGCCCTTCGAGGTGCCGATCACGAGCGTGAGGCCCAGCAGCACCACGGACAAGGCGTACAACACCGGAGCCCAGCGCTGAAGAAGATGATAATCAATGCGCGCGGCAATCCCGAGCGCCACAAAGCCAACCAGACACGCCACCGCCTGCGACGCGACCTGGGTATCCCCCGCCTTCAGCATGGTTCCCGAGGCCAGCATGGTCAGGCTCAGGACCACCAGCGAACCGACCGCCAACAACAGGACG
>CANGMO010000257.1 GCA_947454295.1 Verrucomicrobiota bacterium
AGAGCGCCCTGGTGGACCAGCTGCATCAGCGGGCGCAGGAGGCGTTGAAGGGCATCGACGTGGTGGTCCATGTGGTGGATCCCACCCGCGATTCCGGCGAGGAAAACGAAATGGTCAACGCGGTGCTGGCCAAGGTGCAGCTCCCCAAGATTCTTTGTCTGAGCAAACTCGACATCGCCCACCGGCCGTTCCGCGATGCGTGGCTCCGGCTCGCGCCGCAGTACGATGCGGTGGTCGAAGTCTCCGGCTTCACCGGCACCGGTACCGATGAGCTGGTGTCCCAGCTCCTGGCCCGCATGCCGGAGGGACCCGAACTCTATCCTGCCGGCCAGAAGACCAACACCACCCTGGAATTCCAGGCCGCGGAGCTGATCCGCGAGAAGGTCTATCTCTACACCGGCGAGGAGGTGCCGTATCGCACCCAGGTGGAACTCGACCAGATCGAGGAGCAGGTCGGCGAGGACGGCATTCCCGTGGTCCAGGTGAAGGCGGCCATCGTGACGCCCAACGAGCGCTATCAGCGCATGCTGATCGGCACCGGCGCCCGGAAGATCCGGCAGATCCGCCTCGCAGCGCAGCGCGCCCTGCGCGACCGCATGGGCAAGAAGGTGTCGCTGGATCTCGACGTCATCATCGACCGCAAGATGGAATCATGAACCCCGCACCGGCACCGGTCCCGACGCCGCAACCGTCCGTCCCCTCGAGCACGCCTGTGTGCGAGCGATGCGGCCGCTTCGACGCACGAGAGATTGGCAGCACGCGTCTGTGCGACGACTGTTACTGCGAGGCCGGCGCCTGCTGTGCGGCGGACGATGATGATTCCCCCTCGGGCACCTGCTGACCGCAGCGCCCACGATTCCCCTCCCGCCGCGTGACCCTCTACGATCAGCTGACGCGCACCGCGTCCACCTCCAGCGACGCCCTGCTCGGCGGCTTTCTCGACTACATCACGTCGAAGGGCCTCGAACTCTACCCGGCCCAGGAGGAAGCGATCCTCGAACTCTTCCAGGGCGCGAACGTCATCCTCAACACCCCCACCGGTTCGGGCAAATCGCTGGTGGCCTCGGCGGTCCACTTCCACTCCATCGCCCAGGGCCGCAAATCGGTCTACACCTGCCCGATCAAGGCGCTGGTGAACGAGAAGTGGCTCTCGCTCTGCAAGGAGTTCGGTCCCGAGAACGTGGGCCTCAGCACCGGCGACGCCACCGTCAACCACGACGCCCCGATCCTCTGCTGCACGGCGGAGATCCTGGCCAACGTGGCGCTGCGCGACGGGGACCGCTGCATCTATCGCGACGTGGTGATGGATGAGTTCCACTACTACTCCGATCGCGACCGCGGGGTTGCCTGGCAGATTCCCCTGCTCACCCTTCCCAACACGCGGTTCCTGCTGATGTCCGCCACGCTGGGGGAAACGGCGTTCTTCGAGGAGGCCATGACCCGCGTGAACGGGAAGCGGTCGGTCACCGTGAAATCGGAGACCCGCCCCGTCCCTCTCGAATTCTCCTACGCCGAGACGCCGCTCGCCCAGACCCTCGAAGCGCTGGTCACCGCCGGCAAGGGGCCGGTCTACGTGGTGCACTTCACGCAGGCTGAAGCCGCGGAAAACGCGCAGGCCTTCACCAGCATCCCGCTCGCCTCGCGCGAGGAAAAGGCGGCCATCGCCTCAGCCATCGAGGGATTCCGCTTCAACAGCCCGCACGGCCCCGATCTCAAGAAGTGGCTCCGCCAGGGCATCGGGCTGCATCACGCCGGGCTGCTTCCCAAGTACCGCATCCTGGTCGAGCAGCTCGCCCAGAAGGGACTGCTCAAGGTGATTTGCGGCACCGACACCCTCGGCGTGGGCATCAACGTGCCGATCCGCACCGTGCTGTTCACCCGCCTGTTCAAGTTCGGCGGCGAGAAGGTGGCCATCCTCGCCTCGCGCGACTTCCATCAGATTGCCGGACGCGCGGGGCGCAAGGGCTTTGACTCCGTGGGCTGGGTGGTGGCGCAGGCGCCCGAGCATGTCATCGAAAACCTCAAGCTGGAGGAGAAGTCCAAGCGCGATGGCAAGAAGGTGGTGAAGCGCCAGGCACCCGACAAAAACTTCGTTTCCTGGGACAAGAACACTTTCACCCGGCTGCAGTCCGCCCCGCCGGAGCGGCTGGTGTCCCGGTTCCAGGTCACCCACGCCATGCTGCTCAACGTGCTGGGACGCCCCGGTGACGGCTGCGAGGCGATGCGCACGTTGATCGCCACCTGCCACGATTCCGACCGGCAGAAGAAGGCGCATCGCACGCGGGCCTGGCAGTTGTTCCGCTCGCTCGTGGATCGCGGGATCATCGAGTTCATCCCCCGCACTCCCGAGGGCGCCAAGCTGCGCGTGAACGTCGCGCTCCCGGAGGATTTCTCCCTCAACCAGGTGCTGTCGCTCTACCTGCTCGACACCCTGCCCTTGCTCGATCCCAACGCCCCGGACTACCCGCTCGATCTGCTCACGCTCATCGAGTCGATCCTGGAGGAGCCCGACGCCATCCTCCGCGCCCAGCTGAACCGGCTGAAGGGCGAGAAGGTCGCCGAGCTCAAGGCGCAGGGGATGGAGTACGACGACCGCATGGCCGAGCTGGAGAAGCTCGAACACCCCAAGCCGCGGCGCGAATTCATCTACGACACCTTCAACGCCTGGTCCGAAAAGCACCCCTGGGTTGGCAACGAGAACATCCGTCCCAAGTCGATCGCGCGGGAGATGTTCGAGCAGTTCCGCTCCTTCGGCGACTACATCAAGCTCTACGAACTCCAGCGCGCCGAGGGGCTGCTGCTGCGTCATCTGAACTCGGTGTACAAGGTGCTCGCGCAAACCGTGCCTGCGAGCGCCAAGACCGAGGCGGTGCGCGACATGGAGACCTACCTGTTCGAGATGCTGCGTCAGGTGGACTCCAGCCTGCTCGACGAATGGCAGCGGATGCGGAATCCAGAATTTCAACCGTCCGCGCCCGCGCCGGAACTGCGCCCGCCCGGCGCCGAGGAGGCGGCGGCCGATGTCACGCGCGACACCGCGAGCTTCACGGCGTCGATCCGGGCCCGGATCTTCGCCTTCCTGCGCTCGGTGGCGAATCGCGACTACGAGGACGCCATCACCCAGCTTCAGTCCGCAGTGGATGCCGACGAAGCACCGTGGACTCCGGAGCGATTGCGCGGCATCGACGACGCCTATCACGCCGGACACGACACCTTCCGGCTCGATCCCGAGGCGCGGAATCTGCGCTACACGCTGGTCACCAAGTCCGGCCCCGAGGCCCCGCGCGCGGTGTGGGTGGTGCGGCAGATCCTGGTGGATGCCGAACAGCTCAACGACTGGATGCTCGAATTCGAGATCGACCTCGCCGCCGCCCGCGCCGCCAAGGCCCCCGTGCTGCGGCTGCTCCGCTGGACGTCGATTCTGTGACTTTCGACCTTCGACTTTGGACCTTCGACTTCAGCGCACCTCCAGCAGCCGCTTGATCGCCCCCATCAGCACGCCTTCCACTTCGGGGGCGACGTTGGAGGAATTGGGCGCCGTTTCGTAGCCGCCCTCCTTGTACGCGACCGCCGTGCCGATGTAACCGGGGCCGTAGTCGCCGTAGGCCGCCATGGCCACGAATTGGTCCGGGCGCATTGCCTTCGCCGCGAGCTGGTACTCCACAAACAACTCACCCGGCAGGTGCAGCAGGCGGGCCCGGCCCACACTGAGGCAGGTGACGTCAATGGCATGTCCCGACGCGCATCGCTGCAGCCACGACAACTGCGCCGCCCCGCCACCCAGGAAAAACGCCGCGTCGCGCGCCTTGAGACGCGCCCGTAGTTCGGCGTCCTTCAGATGCGGTGCCGGCGGCAGTTTCACCGGCTCAATGCGCCAGGCCACATCGGCCGGGGTGATCGGCTCCTTTTTGGTGTCCTCCCACGCGCGACGCATGCCGTCCGCGAGGCGCTCGGCGAGAATGCGGCGGTTCTCCTTCGACCCGTCATTGTACTTGCCGGCACCGAGGTTCCCGCCGGCGCCGTTGAAGTGCACATGCAGCGCGCCCGGCACGGTCATCTGCCTGAGAAACCGAGCGACCCCGGGGAAATCCGGATTCGGAATCCCGGTGCGGTAATAGCTCTGCGGATGCACCGCGTAATAGCTCAGCACCGCCACGGGCTCGGCCTCGTTCCAAAAGCTGACCAGCGAAAGCTGCGGATCAATGGTCCCCTCCGGCTCGGCGCGCAGGGCGGGATCGGGGCACGCCGTGTAGCGCACCGCGCGGACCTTTCCATCGGACCCCATGATGCGCCGGTTTGAGGCCACGCGGGACACCGTTGCCGTGCCCAGGCCTAGGTGGGTGACCGGTCGGGGATGCGCGATCGCCTCGCGCACCGAACCGGTCAGCCGGGACAACGTCGCCCTTGCAAAGGCCCCTTCGTAGCTCAACGGATCCACGCCGGCGTCCTTCAGAATCTTTTCCGCACCAAAGTCGCAATCGGGGGCGTCGTGTTGGTGCAGGGTGTGAACCGCCACGCGCGCCACCGGAGTGCCCGCACCCTCGGCGAGCGCGGCGCGAAAGGCGTCATGGCCCTCGTTGCCGATGCCGATCCAGTCCACCGCGCACAACACGATGGGTTCGCCGGCACCCATCAGCACCACCCCGCGGGCACGCAGGCCGAGCTCCCACAGGTTGGTGACCGGATCATAGGCCAGCCGGCTGCCGACCGGCGGGGTGACATCCAGATCGAAG
>CANGMO010000258.1 GCA_947454295.1 Verrucomicrobiota bacterium
GCCCCGGAGGCAGACTCCGGTGCGTACTCGTCCGCATAGGCGGAGGCTGACGGGTCGTCGAGAATGGGAGGCGTCATAGGTCAGCGGAGCGACGAGTCGAGGGAGGTCTGGCGCGATAGACTGAAGACGAACTGGGCGTAGTCGCGCTTCTGATCGGCAAGCAGGCTATTCAGTCGCGCGGTTCCAACCTGGGCCGCGATGCGTGCGGAGCCATGCCGACGTTCCTCGTTTCGGAGCGATTCGTAGAGTGGCCTGACTTCCGCCAGCGCATCCGGATGAGGAACGCGGCGGCTGGAGTGATAGCCGATCGGGGTACCGTGGCGGTCGAAGCTCGGTGTCACGTGGGCAAAGACCCAGTAACCGTCCCCGTTCGCCGCCATGTTGAGGACATACGCGAAGATCTCGCGTCCCTCCTGCAGGGTCTGCCAGAGGAGCTGGAACACACACCGGGGCATGTCCGGGTGTCGGATGAGATTGTGGGGGGCGCCAATAACGTCGGACTCGGCATAGCCCGAGACACGCAGGAACACATCGTTGGCGTAGGTGATGATCCCCCGGAGATCGGTTTTGCTGACAATCAGCTCCTGTTCGCTGAACGAAACCTCACGTCCGGAGGGAGTGGGATGGTGATTTCTCATGGTGGAAGCCGGGGCCGGCTACCCCCCTCGTATCGGCACACCACCGCGCCTTCTTAGAGGCATTTCCTAACCCTTTTTTGCCATCCACCCCTGGTTTGGCCGTGTTGGTTCGCCGGGTCGGCGGCTCCCTCGTTTCGGAGTGCGGAGGGAAGCGGAGCGCCACGCCGCGTTCGATACGGTCACCTCGACACGTGTCCGAGGAGGCACGCGTCATTCATTTCCTGCGCAATGGCGAAGGGACCGGCGGTGTTCGACCACACCCGGATCCAAAGCGGTATCGCGCTGCGCTTTGCCACCGCACTCCGAAAAGGGTGCGGTGGCGTTGGCTTCATCAATTCGCCTACTTGGCGAACACGGCGTGGGTCGCGTTTCCACCCGATTGCAGGTAGGCGATGAGGTTCAACAGTTCGTCGGAGTTCATCGCGTTGATGAGTCCCTCGGGCATGAGCGACACCGGATACGGCTTCCGCGAGCTCACCTTATCCAGCGACACCGTCGTGGATTCATCGGGATTGCGGGGATCCGCGGTGACCACGAGCTTGCCGTTGTCGACGTAGGCGCGCCCCACCAGCGTGGAGCCATCCGAGAGCTTCACCTCCTCGGAGCCGTACTGGTCGGAAATCACCTTGGACGGCTCGACGATGTTCTCCAGCAGGTCGCGGAGCGTGTAGCGCGAGGCAACGCCGGTGAGGTCGGGTCCGACACTGCCACCCGCGCCATTGAAGCGATGGCAGGACGCACAGCCGGCCGAATTGAACATCGCCCGACCGTTTTCGAAATCACGTCCGCGAATCCCCGCCGCCGCGACGGCGAGCGCCTGATCCACGCTGTACGAGCGCCCCGGGCCCTTGGGCGCCGCGAACTGGGTGTTGCCCGGCGTGACCTTCAGGGTCGAGAGCGCCTCCATCGCCTTGCGCTCCGCGGAATCGTTGATGGTGGACAGCGCATCCTTGCGGATGTTCTCCAGGAATCCGCGGAAGCTGTTGCCGCCATGCCATGGCGCGGTGCGCGGGAACCAGGCAAATAAGGACTTGCGCAACGCGGGGGT
This sequence comes from Verrucomicrobiota bacterium, assembly GCA_947454295.1. Classification (GTDB taxonomy): domain Bacteria; phylum Verrucomicrobiota; class Verrucomicrobiia; order Limisphaerales; family UBA9464; genus CAIVQB01. The sequence continues at coordinate 1,687 of CANGMO010000258.1, forward strand.
CCAGCCGGTCTTGGCTTCACGCAGCAAATAGGCGAAGGCGATTTGCTCCTGATTCGGACGGCTCTTGGCCGCATCGGAAAACGCGCCAGCATAGCCACGGTTTCGCTCCAGCAAGGCGTCACTGGCATACTTCAAATCGGCGTCATTCGCGGTAAGCATCAGGGGAACCGTCTTCGCCACCACGCCCGGCGCCTCCATGCGAATCAGCACGCCGGCGAGTTCACGGTTCATGGACCGGCTCTTCGAAGGATACAGCGCATCCAGGCGGGCCAGGGTTGCTTCGCGAATCGCACCTTCCGGCTGGCCGAGGCGGATGACGGCGAGCTGGTAGGCGCGCACCACAGCGAGGCGGGCGGCTTCATCCAGGGGCCCGAGGTCGAGACGGTTCAGGGTCTCCAGGAGGCGATTCAGCTGCGCCGGCGTGCCCATGCGCGCGAGGGCCACCGATCCTTCAATGATCGCCCACGGACGGGATTCCGAGAACACCCGGCCAGACCAGGCTGCCACCGGTTGACGCTCAATTGCCACGCGAGCGGCGTAGCGCACCCATCGATCGGATGACGCGAGATGCGGCCAGGCCTTGTCGATCGCCTCCGGACCGGTGCCTTCGAGATGAAGCGTCTCCAGCTGGCGGCGAAGCGCGTGATCGGCGGTCGCCTTGGGAGCGGGCGCCGGCGAGGTGCTTTCGCGTCCGACATAGGTCACGCGAAACACCGCCGACTCCGTGCCACGTCCGCCCACTGCGAAATACATCGCGCCGTCCTTGGGGTGGATCACCAGATCCGTGAGCGGCAACGGGCGTCCGCTGAGGAACTCTTCCTTCTCCGCCTTGTAGCCGGCGCCTTCCGGGGTGAGATGGATGGCGTACATGGTGCCGTAGGTCCAGTCGTTGGCGAAGATCGCGTTCTGATACTTCGCCGGGAACTTCGCGCCGCGGCCGGAGGCCACACCCGTCGGGCTGCCCGGACCGATATCCACCAACGCCGGGAGGCTGTCCGGGTAATAGGTCGGCCACTTGCCTGCGCCAGATCGCCATCCGAGATCGCTGCCGCTGGTCGCGAGGCAGATGCGCGTCGGACGATACCAGGGCATGCCGGCATCCCACTCCATGTCGGAGTCGTAGGTGAAAATGTCGCCCAGCGCATTGAAGGCGAAGTCGTACTCGTTGCGGTAGCCGTGGCTCACCAATTCGAAGGTCTTGCCCTCCGGGTCCACCTTACAAATGTAGCCACCGGGGGCGAGAATGCCGCGGGCGTGGCCGTTGGCGTCCCAGAGGCGGGTGACGATCTGATCCTCATTCCAGGCGCGGGGCGCGCGCGAAAGCTCCAGCGGCTTGGGCAGCTGGGTGTGATTGCCGCAGGCGATGTAGAGCGACTTGCCATCCGGTGACAGCACAATGCCGTGCGGCCCGTGTTCGCCACCGCCCTCGATACGGCGCAGCAGCTTCTCCTCGTCGTACTGGTCGTCGCCGTTGGTGTCGCGCAACCGCCAAAGCCCCTGGCGACCGCCCTGCTCGTTCACCATCACGTACAGGCTGTCGAAGGCGTACAAGAGTCCATGGGCACCGCCGACCGAATTGGTCAGCTTCTCCACCTTGGCCAGGGCTTTCGAGCCCGAGGGCGGAAGCGTCAGCCGATACAGGGACCCACCCTGGTCGCAGGCTATCAATCGGCCCTTGTGATCCACCGTCATGCTCACCCAGGAACCCTGCTGGGCCTTGGGCACTGAATACACGAGGTCGACCTTGAAGCCGGGGCGCACCTGGATGGCCTCCGCGGCAATGGACTGAGGCGCCGGTGCGCCAGAGGACCCGGCGCCATCCAGCGCGTTGCCCCAGGGATTGTCGCCGTATTTCGCGAGCACCGTGGCGGGCTTCCAATCGGACTTCCCCGGCAGGCTGGCCTGCCAGGTTCCGTCGGTCTCGATCCACGTCGTCTTGCCGTCCGACGTCTTCAATCCCAGCCGCGCGACCAGACCGGCCTGCGCCCCTTCATTCCGGCAATCGGCCCGAAGCTCGTGGGTTCCCGCCTTGAGCCTCTTGGTGAGATCCACCTTGGAGGGAAGATTCCAGTCGGCGTTGGTCAGCACCGCCTTGCCGTCGAGGAACACCGTGGCGCCGTTGTCGCAGGTAAGAACCAGCGTCGCCTCCTTCACACCCGAAGGCACCTCAAAGCTTCGGCGCAGCACTGCGGCAGATTCGCTGCCCGGACCCTGCGCCCAAATCCACGACGGATCGGCACGGAGAGGAATGATGGAGAGGCCGACCGCCACAACGCCGGCAAGGCGTCGGGAAGCGGCGGCAACATCGGGGCGCATGCGCGGGAACATCCCTCAAAGCAACACCACAAGGCGGAGAGGGGGCAAGTCTGCGCAGGGCGAAAGACGCAAAAAGTTTCGCGTGAGCGCGCTCGGGCCGTCGTGGGTCCCCGATACGGCGCAGAAGGTCCGATGTTTTCAACGAGTCTCCTCAGACAAATTCACCCGCGAGAACCGTCTTCTAGCGTCCACACCAGGAGCTATGCCCCCCCTTTCCCGGTCGCCAAGTCGACCTCCCCGTCCAGCCACCTCCCAAGCCACCGGATTCACCCTCATCGAGGTCCTGGTGGTAATCGGCGTTATTGGGGTTCTTGCCGGCCTGCTGATTGGATCCGTCACCGGACTTCGATTCCGTTCTCGAGTGACGGTCTGCGCCAACAACTATCGGCAGTGGGGCGTCGCCGTGAGCCTTTACGCCCATGAGGACCGGGGCAACCGACTGCCCGCCTTTTCGCTGCCGGTTTCCAAGTTCAACAAGGGCTACAAGGAACTTGAACCCTGGTTCGTCGCCTTGGAGATGGGGACCAACCTGGAGCACTTCGGTGTCATCCTACCGCTGTGGTATTGCCCGGCTCGCTCCTTCAAGCTGGAGAACGACCGAGCGTTTTTTGCGCAAGCCCATGCCGGAGCCACGCTCAGCACGGTTGGAGATCTTACCGTACGCTGGCTCGCCACGTCGAAGGTCTTTGCAGGCATCAACCACAAC
>CANGMO010000259.1 GCA_947454295.1 Verrucomicrobiota bacterium
GGTGAATCCAAACTGCGAACAACGCTCCGCCTCCACCGTGGCCCCGCAGTCCCTGATGCTGCTCAACGACCGGTTCATCCTGGAGCGCGCCACCGATCTCGCCGACCGGCTGCTCCGCGAACGCCCCGCCAGCGCCCGCGAGCGCATCACGCGGCTGTGGACGCTCATGTACGGCGCCGCGCCCACTGCGAAGGAAATCGCCCGGGCGCTGGACTATCTCCGCGTGCAGGAGGATGCCCTCCGCGCCACCAAGCCCGAGACAAAGCCTGCAGGAAAAGCCCCGGCCACACCGCCGCCCGATCCCTCCGTTCAGGCGCTGGCCAGCCTTTGCCAGGTCCTGATGGGATCCAACCGCTTCCTCTACCTCGAGTAACCCTCCACGCGCATGACTCCCCATTCCCAGCCTTCGCACGGCGCGTGTGCCTCCCCGATGCCGCACGGGTTGTGCTCGCGACGTCACTTCCTCGGCGCTGGCGCCTTTGGCCTGGGATCCACCGCACTGGCCTGGCTGCTGCAGCAGGAGGGACTGCTCGCCGAGCCGGCCCGGCCAGAATTGGAACAGCGGACCTATGACCTGAAACCCAAGGCGGGCCAGCATCCGGCAAAAGCGCGGGCCATGATTTCGATCCTCATGATCGGCGGCCCAAGCCACATGGACCTCTTCGATCCGAAGCCGATGCTGAAGAAGTGGGAGGGGAAGCCCTTCCCCGGCGAGCTGCGGTTCGACAACGCGGGGCAGGCCAGCTCCAAGGTCATGCCCGGCCTGTGGGAATTCCAGCGCCATGGCCAGTGTGGCACCGAACTCTCCTCGCTGCTGCCGCACCTCGGCACGGTGGTCGATGATATCTGCGTCATCCGGTCGATGCAGACCGGCGTGAACAATCACGGGCAATCCCTCTACGCGCTCACCGGCGGACGCATCACGGCGGGAGCCCCCACCATGGGAAGCTGGCTGACGTACGGCCTCGGATGCGCCAGCCAGGAGTTGCCCGCCTTTGTCAGCCTCACTCATCCGAATGGCCTTCCGCTGCTGGCGGATCACAACTGGTCCAACGGATGGTTGCCCTCGCTGTACCAGGGCACGGTGATGCGCCCCATCGAGCCGCGGATCCTGAATCTCGATCCTCCCACCCACCTCCGCGGCACGCCGCAGCAACATCAGTTGGAACTCCTACGCGAGCTCAATCAGGAGCATCGCGAACGCCACCCGGGCGAGCTGGATCTCGATGCACGCATCGCCAGCTACGAACTCGCCGCGCGCATGCAGACGGCCGCGCGCGAGGCCATGGACATCCAGTCGGAATCCGCCGCCACGCGAACGCTCTACGGCATCGACAACGACCTCACCCGCGACTACGGCACCCGCTGCCTGATCGCACGCCGGCTCGTCGAACGCGGCGTGCGCTTCGTGCAGATCATCAACAACGGCCAGAGCTGGGATCAGCACTCCGGACTCTACAAGGCGCTCCCCGATCTCTGCGTCCGCAGCGATCAACCCACCGCGGCCCTGATCAAGGACCTCAAGAGCCGCGGGCTGCTCGACAGCACGCTGGTGCATTGGGGCGGCGAGATGGGGCGGCTCCCGGTGATCCAGAACGACGGCCCGAAGGACAAGGTGGGCCGCGATCACAACACCTACGGCTTCACCATGTGGCTGGCCGGCGGCGGCATCCGGGGCGGCATGACCTTCGGGGAAACCGACGAGTGGGGCCACAAGGCGGTGAAGGATGTCGTGTCGCACCACGACTACCACGCCACCGTGCTGCACCTCTTTGGCCTCGATGCCTCCAAGCTGGTGTACCGGCGCGCGGGGCGTGAACTCACTCTCACCGACGGCAAACCCGCGCGCGTTGTCCGCGAAATCATCGCCTGAATTCCCGCAATTCCCTCCCCTTTTTCCCATGTCAGCCCCGTCCTACTCCCAAGTCGATCGGATCCGTCGGAATGCCGCGGTCCGAGTCGCCACCTCCATGCTGGCCGCAGTCGTTTCGGCCGTCGTTACCCGCGCCGCGGATGCACTTCCCCCGTTGCAACCGTTGCCGGTCGGAAAACCCGCCGCGGTCGAACGCCACCTGGCACCACTGTCTCCAGCAGAGGAGTTGAAGACCATCCAACTGCCCGACGGCTATCAGCTGGAGCTTGTGCTCAGCGAGCCCGACATCCTGGAGCCCATGGCCATTTCCTTCGATGGCAACGGACGCATGTACGTTGTCGAGATGCGCACCTACATGCAGGACATCGAGGGATCCGGGGAACATGATCCACGATCCCGCGTCTCGCGTCATGAATCCACCAAGGGCGACGGCGTCTTCGACAAACACACCGCGTTTGCCGATCATCTCATGCTCCCGCGCATGGTGCTGCCGCTCCAGGACGAGGTGCTGATCGGCGTCACGGACACGAACGACATCGAAGCCTGGCGTGACACCAACGGCGATGGGGTCGCCGACACGCACCACACCTTTTATTCCGGCGGTCCGCGCGGCGGGAACATGGAGCACCAGCCCAGCGGCCTGATGTGGGCTATGGATAACTGGCTCTACACCACCTACAACGCCTACCGCCTGCGCTGGAGTCCCGATGGGGTCACGCGCAAGGAATCGACCGCACCCAACGGTGGACAGTGGGGACTCACGCAGGACGACTGGGGCAAACCCTGGTTCAGCAATGCCGGCGGCGAGATCGGTGTGTGGAATTTTCAGACCCACATTGCCTACGGAGCGATCAACGTCGCATCGCAATGGAGCGAGGACTGGAACGCGGTCTGGCCCGCAATCGGCCTCGGCGACGTTCAAGGCGGCACCGGCCGGCTGCGTCCCGACGGCACGCTCAACCACTTCACCGCCACCTGCGGCCAGGAAATCTTCCGCGGCGACCGCCTCCCTGCCGATCTCCGCGGCAACATCCTGCTGCCCGAGCCGGTGGGCCGGCTGATCCGTCGCGGCATTGTTGAGGTTCGGGACGGCATCACCACGGTCACCAATCCGTATCCCAAGTCGGAATTCATCCGCAGCACCGACGCCAACTTCCGTCCGGTCAATCTCGCCACCGGTCCCGACGGCTGCCTCTACATCGTCGATGTGTACCGCGGCATCATCCAAGAGGGCAACTGGACGCGTTCCGATTCCTTTCTGCGACCACAGATCCAGCGCTGGGGACTCGACAAGAACGTCAGCCACGGTCGCATCTGGCGCCTGACGCATCGCAATTTCAAACCCGGTCCTCAACCGCGAATGCTGCAGCAACCCAGCGCCGAACTGGTGGATCATCTCGCACATCCCAACGGCTGGTGGCGCGACATGGCGCAGCGCCTCCTGGTGCTTCGCCAGGATAAGACCGTGGTCCCGGCCCTGAAACGGGTCGCCAGCTCCAATCCCAATCCCCTCGCCCGGGCGCATGCACTCTGGACGCTGGAAGGGCTCGGCGCCCTGAACGAATCCATCGTCGAAGCCGGGCTCCACGATCCCAATCCGCGGGTACGGGAATCAGCTCTGCGCGTGAGTGAATCATTGATCCCGACCGGCACCCACTCGCTCACCAATGCGGTGATCGCCCGCTCCGACGATTCCGATCCCAATGTGGTGATCCAGGCTATCGGGACGGTGAAGCGTCTGAATCTCCCCAGCTGGCCCACCTGGGCCGACGGAGTCATCGCGTCCTCGAAGAGCGAAGGCGTGAAACAGATCGGCGGCGCCCTCGCGCACGGACCGAAGCCGCGTGAAAACGTCTTCACCGCGGAGGAGGTAGCCATCCTGAAGAAAGGCGAAGGCATCTATCGCGAGCTGTGCTTCGCCTGCCACGGCATCGATGGACGCGGCATGGCGCAACAGGGCGCGCTGCCAGGATCCACGCTGGGACCACCGCTGGCCGGATCCAAGACGGTCAATGGCCACCCCGACGGTGCGGTGATGGTCCTGCTCAACGGGCTGGCCGGCCCGGTGAACGGCAAGGCGTACGAGGCGCAGATGGTCTCGATGGCCACCAATCCGGATGACTGGATCGCCGCCGCCGCGAGCTACATCCGCAATCAATTCGGGAACCGCGGCGGATTCGTTTCCCCTGAGGCCGTGGCGCGCTTGCGGACCAGCTACGGCGCCCGCACCGAGCCGTGGACCGAGGCGGAATTGCGCACCACTCTGCCCCAGGCGCTCACCAACTCGAAGTCCTGGAAGCTCAGCGCCAGCCTCAATCCGGGCGGCTGCACGAGCGCGATCGACGGCAAGCTCGACACCCGCTGGGACACCGGAAACAGCCAGACCCCCGGTCAGTGGTTCCAGATCGAACTTCCCGCCGTCACCCGCGTCGGTGGTCTGCGACTCGACACCATCGCGTCCCCGAGCGATTACCCGCGTGGATACAAAGTCGAGTCGAGTCTCGACGGCACCACCTGGAGCAAACCACTAGCCGAGGGCAAGGGCATCGGGGCCATCACCGAGATCCCCTTCGCCCCCACCCCGGCGAAGTTTGTGCGCATCACGCAGACCGGCGCCGTCAACGGCCTGTTCTGGAGCATCCACGAACTGCGCGTGCTCGCTGTGCAATGACCCGCGGTTCGAGCCGCCCCGCCCCACCGCGACGTCGTGTGTGGACGAGGTGAATAGGATGACAAGTCGCGTCTCGCGGCGTGCCATCCGCCTCCTCCCGTCGGCGGCTGCGAGGGTCGTGAGCCTCA
>CANGMO010000260.1 GCA_947454295.1 Verrucomicrobiota bacterium
CCGCCCCCCGACGCCGTGAACCCAAAAGGTGCGGGGGGGACGCGCTTTCCGTGGCGCGTTCTCGGCTTCCTCGCGGGGGTGTATCTGCTTTCCGTTTCAGGCCGCCTGCCGGTCATGGACCAGGCGGTGATGTTCACCCAGACGCGCAGCCTCATCGCCGGGCATCTGTCGATCACCGGTGCGGGCTGGGATCACATGACCCCGGTCGGCGTGGGAGGTCAGCATTATTCCCAATACGGCGTTCTGATGTCCGTGCTGTGGATTCCCTCGACGCTGATCATGCGGGCCGTCGCCGCCGTGGTCCACGGCGTACCGCTCAAGATGCTCGAGGAGTTTGCCGCCAGCTTCGTCAATGTGGCGGCCATGCTCGCGATTCTCGCCTACGTGGCCGAGTCCTGGCGACGCTCCGGGGTGAGTGCGGCGCGGATCCGCGGGGGACTGCTCGCCATCGGGCTGGGGACGTTGCTGTGGGCCTACGCCAAGATGCCGTTCAGCGATCCGTGGATGGCCCTCGGACTCTTCGCCGGCTACTGCCACTGGCGCTGGCGCGGACTGGATTCACGGCAGGTTTTTTTCTCCGGCTTCTGGCTTGGTGTTGCACTGCTCTCGCGTAAGCAGGCGCAGCTAATGGTGCCGGTGCTGGGGGCGGCGATGGCCTGGGAAGGGTGGCGTACGGCCGAGGGGCGAAGGGATATCATCCGCCTGGGACTGACCCTCGTCCCGGCCGCCTTGATTCAGGGACTCTACAACTACGGCCGCTTCGGCAATCCACTCCTGGAAGTGTATCCATATGTCGAAGGCGGGGCGCCGCTCGGCGTCGCAGGACTGGCCCGAAATTTCCTCGGAATCCTCATCGATCCGTTCAATGGATTTGCGCCGTACAACGTTTTCGTGATCACGCTGGCCGTTGCGTGCCGGCGCTGGTGGCGCGCGGATCCACTGGGAGCCGCCTTGCCGTGGCTGCTGCTGGGAGCCTCGTCGGCGCTCATGTGCCGGTACTATTTCTGGAGCGGCGGCCTTTGCTTCGGATCTCGCTATCTGCTGTTCGTCATTCCCTTTGCCGCGCTGGGACTGCCCCATCTTCCCGCCTCGCTGGGTCCCTGGCGGTGGGTGCTCGGCCTCGGGCTGGCGGTGGGCGTGCTGGTTCAGTTGGCGGGCGTGATGATCGATCCGCTCGCCGTGAGCATGCGACGCCAGTTTGTTTCGGGATCGACAACTTCGGTGCCCCGGCTGTACGCGGGGGAGGTGGCGCGCGTGCTGGGGGTGTCGGAGCCGGTGCTGACCGACGACGGCCGGGCCTCGGCGTACGCGGTGCATCCCGCCTTCCAGGTGCCTGATGTCTGGTGGGCCCACGTGATCTACGAACTGCGTCACCGCGGGGCCACTGCGTCAAAGGGAGCCATGCCGTCTCCAGCGAAAGGACAGCCATGAACACGTCGAACGCCAATGCCACCGCCGCCCCGGCCACCGGAGGCGAATGTGAGGTGTCGGTGGTGATGCCCTGCCTGAACGAGGCGGATACAGTGGCGGTGTGTGTGGCCAAGGCGGTGGAGTGCCTGAGGCGCCTCGGGGTGGATGGCGAGGTGCTGGTGGCCGACAACGGAAGCACGGACGGATCGCGTGATCTCGCCCGGGCTGCCGGAGCCCGCGTGGTGCCGGTCGAGGCCCGCGGCTACGGCGCAGCCCTGATGGGGGGGATCGCGGCAGCCCGCGGACGCTTTGTCATCATGGCTGACGCGGATGACAGCTACGACCTGTCGGATCTCGCGAAGTTCATCGAGGCGCTGCGCAACGGATGCGATCTGGTTCAGGGCTGTCGGCTGCCGTGGGGCGGCGGCACGGTCATGCCGGGGGCGATGCCGTTCCTGCACCGCTGGTGGGGAAACCCAATGTTCACCATCATGGCGCAGTGGATGTTTCACTCGCCGGTGAGCGACATCTATTGCGGGTTCCGCGGGTTCCGTCGCGACTGGCAGCAGCGGCTGGAGCAGCGCTGCACCGGCATGGAGTTTGCCACGGAGATGCTCATCAAGGGCAGCCTCACCGGGGCGAAGATTGTCCAGGTGCCCATCACGCTGCATCCCGACGGTCGCAAGGCCCACGCGCCGCATCTCAAGACCTTCCGCGATGGCTGGCGCACGCTGCGCTTCTTCCTGCTCTGCAGTCCGCGCTGGCTCTTCCTGCAGCCCGGACTGGTGCTGATGATCCTCGGGGCGGTGGGCTACGGCCTCGCGCTGCCCGGAGTCCGGATTGGCCCCGCCACCTTCGACGTGCACACGCTCCTGGTGGCCAGCCTGACGATCCTCTGCGGCTTCCAGGCGGCCATGTTCGCCGTGATCATCAAGACCTTTGCGGTGTCCGAGGGTGTGCTGCCGCCGGACTGGCGGATGGCGCGGTTCTTCAAGGTCGCCACGCTCGAGCGAGGGTTGGCCATTGCCGGAGTCGCGCTCGCGCTCGGCGCGGTGTTGATCGGCACCGCGGTCCTGCGCTGGCATGACGTGGGGTATGGGCGGCTCGACTATCCCTCCACCATGCGGCTGGTGATTCCCGGCGTGACCCTGTTTGCGCTGGGTTTCCAGACTGTTCTGGGAGGCTTCTTCGTGAGCATGCTCGGGATGTCGCGCCGATGAATTCATCCACCACCAACCCTTCGCCGGGCGATGCCGTGCAATCGGCCTGGGAGGCCGCGTACCAGCGCTTCGAGACACCTGAGGCGGAGATTCGGAAATTTGTGGTCCGTCTCCGGGAGCTGGGTGCGGACAGCTGGTCGCGTGACGCGCAAGTGGTGGAAATCTTTTGCGGTCGCGGCAATGGCCTGCACGCGCTGGCGCAGCTCGGGTTCACCCGGCTCGAGGGGGTGGACTATTCGCCGGCATTGCTGGCGCGCTACACCGGGCCGGCGGTTTGCACGGTGGCCGATTGCCGGGCGTTGCCGTTTCCCGATGCGTCGCGCGACATCCTGGTGGTTCAGGGAGGCCTGCATCATTTGCTGGAATTGCCGTCGGATCTGAATCGTTCGCTCGACGAGGTGGTGCGGGTGCTTCGGCCAGGCGGTCGGTTCATGGTGGTGGAACCCTGGCTCACCCCATTCCTGCGCCTGGTGCATGGCATCGCCTTCTTCCCGCCGACGCGGGCGGTGTGGGGAAAACTGGATGCCCTCGCCACCATGATCGAACACGAGCGGACAACCTACGAGCAGTGGCTGGGGCAACCGTCGGTGGTTCTGGAGTCGCTAAAGAGCCGGTTCCAGGTGGAGCGCTGCTCGATGTCGTGGGGGAAACTTCGCTTCGTTGGACGGAAGGCGGGAGCCTGACATTTCATGGCCACACCGGTTGATCCCATTCTGGAAGCGGTTCACGGCGGGTATGTGCACCGGCGCCGGGTGCGCGTGCTGTGCGATCACCTGACCGGGATGATTCCGTCCGGCACCACCAGTCTTCTCGACGTGGGCTGCGGCGATGGCTGGCTGGCCTCGCTGGTCGGCCGGGCCCGTCCTGAGATTCGCGTCTCGGGCATGGACGTGCTGGTGCGGGAGGGGACGCATATTCCGGTCTCGGGATTTGACGGCTACACACTTCCCTGCGAGGCGGGGTCCTTTGACGCCGTGATGATGGTGGACGTGCTGCATCACACCGAGGACCCGTCGGTGCTCCTGCGGGAGGCCGCGCGGGTCAGTCGGCGGTGGGTCCTGTTGAAGGATCACCACCTCCAGGGGGTGGGGGCGTCGTCGACCCTCCGCTTCATGGACTGGATCAGCAACGCGCGCTACGGCGTCGTCCTCCCCTATAATTATCAGACACCCGCCCGCTGGACCGAATTGTTCGCGGGTGCCGGTCTCCGGTTGCGGGAGGAGCGGGTCGACGTGGGCCTGTATCCATGGCCTGCTTCGTGGGTTTTTGGCCGCCGGTTGCATTTCGTGGCGTGCTTGGAAAAGGTCTCCTAAGGAGGGGAATTCACCGGCTTGTCAGGGGGCGGTCCGAAAACTAACGCTTGCTCCGAGGAGAGGGGCGGCGCTACACGTCCGCCCATTCGTCCATGGGAAAAGCCCTCATCATCGCAGAGAAACCGTCCGTCGCCGGCGACATCGCCAAGGCGCTGGGCGGCTTTGATCGCAAGGATGGCGGCGAGTATTACGAAAACGACCGGTACGTGGTGTCATCGGCCGTCGGCCATCTTCTCGAACTGACCGTTCCCGAGGAATTCGACGTCCAGCGCGGCAAGTGGTCGTTCGACAAGCTGCCCCATATTCCCCCGCGCTTCGCGCTGAAGCCGATCGAGAAATCGCAGGCCCGCCTCAAGACCCTGCAGAAGCTGATCAAGCGGAAGGACGTCGACACCCTCATCAACGCCTGCGACGCCGGCCGCGAAGGGGAGCTCATCTTCCGCAACATCGCGGCGTACACCAGCGCCAAGCAACCGGTGCAGCGCCTGTGGCTGCAATCCATGACGGCCGGCGCGATTCGCGATGGATTCGAGGCCTTGCGTTCCGACGCGCAGATGCGGCCGCTGGCCGATGCGTCGGTCTGCCGGTCGGAGTCCGACTGGCTCGTGGGCATCAACGGCACCCGTGCGATGACGGCCTTCAATTCGAAGACCGGCGGATTCCATCTCACCACGGTGGGCCGCGTGCAGACGCCCACGCTGGCCATCGTCGTCGAG
>CANGMO010000261.1 GCA_947454295.1 Verrucomicrobiota bacterium
GACGCCGAGGAGCACCTCGCTCATGCCGCGTCCGTAGAAGGGGGAGGTGTCGATGAAATTGAGCCCGCAATCGAGCGCCACACGCACGCTTTTCAGGGCTTCATCCAGGGTGACACTGCGGAATTCCTGACCGAGGGAACTGGCTCCAAAGCTGAGAATGGGAAGCTGAAGATCGGTGCGTCCGAGCCGACGTGTTTGCATGGGGCAACAAAAACCCCGACCGCCCCGGGTGTGGAGAAAAAAGAAGCGTTCTGTGGCGAGTTGTCAGAGACGCAGGTAGAGGCGGTTCCGGTGCATCCACCAAAGAACCGCCCAGGCGCTGAGGGCAAAGGCGGCATGCTGGAAGATCGGAAACCCCACCTCGCCCAGTCCAGGATGCAGCAGGCCCAACCACGCCGACGTCAGGCTTCGAAACCAGCCACCAAAGGCGTTTCCCAGCACATAAGCCATGGTGGAGTTCATCCCGACGACCTGTAGCGGCCCGCTCCACGCCTGCCATCCCTTGACCTCAATCAGGCCGTAGAATGCGGCCAGAAACAGCGTGGTCCATCCGCCCGCGTACACCGTGAAGCTGGGAGTCCAAATGCGTTTGATTAGCGGAAAGAATGGACTCAGGGCCAGCCCGGCCACCAGCGCCAGAGTCCCGGCAATTGCCAACCTGCGGAGGACCTGCCGGCGATCCGCATCGGTGCGCGCCGGGCGGATCAGGGTCCCGGCCATGACGCCAAAGATCAGTGTGGCGGCGGAGGGAATCGCGTTCAACCCGACGTAGTATCCTGAGTAGTTCCGATCGATGAGCCACCGGTCAAAGGCACTCCCAAGATTTTCGTGCGCCATTGCCCACGGACCGCCGGGGCCATTCCAGGGGTTGAACATCCACGCCAGCTGGTAGGCGGCGAGGATTCCAAAGGCTGTGATCGCCTGGGTTCGCATCGGGCGTCCCACCGTCCAAAACGCGATGAGCGAGGCGAGGGCGATCTGCTGCAGCACCCGAATGAACCCGATCTGGATGCGATCGGCGCCAAAGTGGTCGAGGATGACGCCCAGGAAGATCAATCCCGCGGCCCGCTGCAGGGCATGGAGAAAGCATCGTGTCAGCGAGTCGCCCCGCTCCAGGCGACGCCCGTAGGAGAATGGCATCGCGACGCCCACCATGAACATGAACGACGGCTGGATCAGGTCCCAGAAGACGCACCCCTTCCATTCGACATGCTCGTTCTGCACCGCGAGCCAGTGCCATCCGGGGACGCTGCGCAGCGATTGAAAGATGCCTCCGCACAGCAGCAGGAACATGATCACGCCCCGGTAGGCGTCGAGCGACCGAAGCCGGCGTGGGGTTTCAGCAACAGGTGTCTCAGGCGCCGTGGTGGAAACGGTGGAACTCATGACCAGGAGATCTTGGACTGACCGCGGGAGAGCGGGGCGCAGACGGTGACGGATTCGCCTGCGCGGTGCCACGTGCCTTCGGTGAGATTGCTGGAATTTGTGACTTCCCGCAGCACGCGCGGGGCGGAACCGGCTGCAGGATTTGAATCCAGCTGGATCCGGCGTGCCGCCGGCGCACTGAAGCGCAGGGTGAATTCGGGGCAGGAAAACGGCGCGTCGAGTCGTACGGAATTGCCGCTGCGGGTAAGGCGGGTCAGTTCGCGGGCCGCCCAATAGGTGGCGATCGCGCTCTGCTTCATCCAAACCAGGTTCTGGAACCGTTGATGCAGGCGATCCACGACGGTCTGCAGGATGCGGAAGCCCAGTTCCTGACCGTTCCAGTACACGCCGGTCCAGTGCGCCAGCATGAGGGCCGGTTCGCCGCGCTGGATGATTTCCACCATGCGGCCGGACTGCAAATCCGCGGTGATGAAGCGATCCGGACCCTCCGGCGTGGAACAGTCCCAGCCACCCGTCCAGTCACCGGTGCAGCCAATGATGCTCACCACGCACCGCGGATCCGGCCCGTCGAGTCCGGAGGCATACTCGACCCGAGGGGCGACACTTTGCTCCCCCTTGTCATAAAGATGCCGGAAATAGTGCGGTACCGGCGTCCCAAATACATCACGTACCGATTGGAAGGTGGCCTGCGCGAGCTGGGGCAGGGCCTTGTTGCCGAAACTCCCCGGCGTGGTGATGCCATCGCAGTGCAGGCCGACATTCTTGAGGATATTGAGCGCGTACCGCATGTAGTCGGCGATCTCGTCGGCGCTGCGTCCCGTCGTCCACTCCCAGTTCTCCATCCAGCGGGTTGAAATCTCCGGATAGGGATGGCCGGTTTTCAAGTCGAGGACCCGCGTGTGGGTGGCCATCTCGGGATGGATGTCCCAGTTCGGCATCATGACCTCCTGCACGCATCGGATCGACGCGGCCAACTCCGCGCCCGACCATCCCGGCAGCAGGCGGTCGATGCGTCCGACGCAGGCGGGCTGCGGCACGATGCTGTATTTTCCCTTCACGCCGTGCTCGGCGGCCCAGGTGCCAAAGCGGCGGACGAACGCATCAGGAATCTCGGATGGCCAGTCGCGCCACGGCTTCTTGTACGAGGGATTCGCCCCGGCGAAGGCTTCGTCAAACTGCGGCATGGCGAAGCGGTTGAGATTCACCAAGCAGGTGGAGTCATCGATGATGATGCTCACCGGAACGCGGTCGCGGGGATTGAGCACCGCCACCGAGCCGTCGCGCACGGGTCGGTCACCAGCGCTTTGTGCCCACAGCGTCGGGGCTCCAGCCCAGGCCAAGCCGGTGCCGAGGGAGGCGGCGGCGGAGCGTCCGAGGAACTCGCGTCGGGTGAGTGCGGGGGCGGGGCGCGGGGTCATCCCGCAAGCAAACGCCGGTTCGCCGGCAGTGGGGAGTAGAAAATCGGGCGAAGGCCGGCCGACTACTTGGCGAACTCCACGCAGCGCATCTCGCGGATCACCGTGATGCGGATCTGGCCCGGGTAGAGCAGCTCCTCCTCGATGCGGCGCGCGATCTGCCGTGCCATCAGCAGCGAGGCGTTGTCATCGATCGTCTCGGGGCGCACCACCACGCGCAATTCACGGCCCGCCTGCACGGCAAACGCCTTCTCCACCCCGGGGAAGCTCGTGGCGATTTGCTCGAGATTCTCCAGGCGCTTCAGATAGGTGGTCATGCTCTCGCTGCGGGAGCCGGGTCGCGAGGCGCTGATGGCATCCGCGGCGGCCACCAGGATTCCCAGGATGTTCTCGTGCGGCACTTCCTGATGGTGGCTGGCCACGCCGTTGAGAATGTTGGCGGCCTCGCCGTGCCGCTTGAGGAATTCGGCGCCGACAATTGCGTGCGGTCCCTCGATCTCGTGGGTCATCGCCTTGCCCACATCGTGGAGCAGGCCAGCCCGCTTGGCGGCGGCGATGTCGTCGCCCAGCTCGGCGGCCATGAGACCGGCGAGATGGGCCACCTCGACCGAGTGCTCGAGGACGTTCTGCGAAAAACTCCGGCGGAAGTGCAGCTTGCCCAGCATGCGGGCCACCTCGGCATGCACCGGCGCCAATCCGGCGCGGAAGACCGCATCCTCACCCTTGCGCTGGACGAAGACGTCCATTTCCGCGGAAACCGCGGCGACGACTTCCTCAATGCGGGTAGGGTGGATGCGTCCATCCAAGATGAGGCGTTCCATCGCCTGGCGGGCCACCTCGCGCCGTACCGGGTCGAATCCGGAAAGCACCACCGCGTTTGGCGTGTCGTCCACCAGCACGGTGACCCCGGTGGCATTTTCGAAGGCTCGGATGTTGCGGCCTTCGCGACCGATGATGCGGCCCTTCATGTCGTCGCCGGTGAGGGCGACGGTGGCCGTGGTCGTCTCAAAGGTGTAGGTCGCCGCGTAGCGCTGGACCGCAGTGGCCAGAATCCTCCGGGCGGCCTCCTCGGCGCGTTGACGCGCATCGTCCAGAATGTGCCGGGTGAGATCCGCCGCATCGCGCGTGGATTCGCGTTCCACCTCCTTGAGCAGCAGGGTGCGGGCTGCAGTGCTGTCGAGCTGGGAGGTCTGCTCCAGCCTGGTTTTCCACTCGTCGGCAAGCCGGCGGACATTGGCCGATTCCTGCTCGAGGCCTGCCCGTGCGCCTTCGAGCAGTTCGCCGCGCTGGCGCAGTTCCTGTTCCTGGATGCCGAGTCGATCCAGCTGCCGGCTTACCAGCGACTCGCGTTCGACGATCCGTCGCTCGCTCTGAGCCACTGCCTCGCGTTGGTCGGCCAGCGACCGTTCCAGCTCGGAACGCTCCCGCGTGATCTGTTCCTGGGCCGAGACACGGGCATTGAGCAGGGCGGCCTCGGTGTCACGTCGCAGGGTGTCGCTGAGCTCGCGCTCGCGATTCGTCAGCTCCGCACGCAGGGCGCGCTCGCGCAGTTGGGAAATGCCGTAGGCGATGCCGTATCCGGCACCCAGGCTGACCAAGGTTGCGACGAGGGTTTCGGTCTGCATCAGGTCTTCAGGCCCGGGGCGCGGCAGTCGAATTCGCGCGACGGGGTCAGGAGGTGATCCAACGCCACATCATGCGGCTCCACCGGGATTGTAGGCACCACTTGCTCATCAAAGCCCACCCCGCAGGTAACCGCGTTCGGAACGTGGCTGAGAAGCCGGTCAAAGTACCCTTTGCCGCGTCCCAGCCTCATTCCCGACGGTGTGAAGGCTAACCCCGGAAC
>CANGMO010000262.1 GCA_947454295.1 Verrucomicrobiota bacterium
ACGCTGCCAGCCGGCGGTGGAATTGGTGAGCCGCCCGACCAGCCGGTCGAGGTTCTTGAGCAGCGGCTCCGGCAGCGCACTTCGGGATGGCACGGCTGCAGGCGTGGTGGTGGACTCCAGGCGTCGCAGCCGGAGGTTTCGGAGTTCCGAGGTGGTGCTCCAGCTCGCCAGACCGAACGGTTTGCTGGCTTCGATTTCACCGGAACGCAGCGCGATGGTCTTGCCGCGAATGTCGGCCTGGACCACGGGAGCGCCGTCGATCCACGCGCTCAGCTTGTCGGCCGTGACGGCGAGGCGGATCTTGTACCAGTGGTCATTCTCGAACCGGCGGTAGGTGGTGGTCGCGTTGTGCGCGGCGTCCTCGCCATTGATGGAGGAAATGCCCACGACCGACCCGCCCCAGCCGCCTACGACAAGGGTGGCGAAGCTGTCGCGGACGGGAAAGGTGAGGCCGCAGAAAAAGTCGATGCCCTGGGTCCGGCGCGCCTCCAGCTCCACCTCGTAATCCACCTTGGGGGTGGCGTTGGTGTAGTTCACGCCGGTGAGGATTCCCTGATTGAGCACTAGGACGCCGTCGGTGACTTCGACATCGCCGTGGCCGGCGAATGGCGTGACCGACCAACCGGCGAGCGATTTTCCATCAAACAGGGACTGCCATTCGGCCGCGCGGGCGGCGAGGAAGGCGGTGCCGGCGAGCACCCAGGCGACGAGGAACGCTTTCACGTTTCGGAGCATGGACGGCCCGGCCCCGTTCGTCCACGCTTCCCCCTCGACGTTTCGCCCATGCCCTCTGTCATCACCCGACTCAGCATCGAAGACATTCGGTTTCCGACCTCTCGCGCCCTGGATGGATCGGACGCCATGAACCGGGATCCCGACTACTCGTCGGCCTACGTGATCCTGCACACGTCCGACGGCCTCGAAGGGCACGGCTCCACCTTTACCATCGGGCGTGGCAACGAGATCGTCTGTGCGGCCATCCGTGCGCACGAGCATCTCGTCGTCGGTCGCAGCCTGGAGGAATTCGCGGAGAATCCCGGGGCGTTCTGGCGCCATCTGAATGGCGATTCCCAGTTGCGCTGGATTGGCCCCGACAAGGGCGCGGTGCACCTGGCGCTGGCGGCAATTGTGAACGCCCTGTGGGACCTGTACGCGCGTTCCAAGGGCGTGCCTGTTTGGCGGCTGATCTCCGGGTTCTCCCCGGAGGAGTTCGTCCGCTGCATCGATTTCCGCTACCTGACCGACGCCCTCACGCCGGAAGAGGCGCTGGCGATTCTGCGCGCCCAGGAGCCTGGCCGCGCGGCGCGCATCGTCCGACTCGAGGCGGAGGGCTATCCGGCCTACACAACCAGTGCCGGGTGGCTGGGGTATCCCGACGACAAGATCCGCCGACTCTGCCGCGAGGCTGTCGCCGAAGGGTGGACCCACATCAAGATCAAGGTGGGCCGCGACCTCGAGGATGACCTGCGCCGATGCGCGATCATCCGCGAGGAGATTGGCTGGGATCGCCACCTCATGGTCGATGCCAACCAGGTGTGGGATGTCCCGCAGGCGATCGAGTGGATGAAGCAGCTCGCCCGCTTCAAGCCGTGGTGGATTGAGGAACCGACCTCCCCGGATGACGTGCTCGGTCATGCGGCGATCGCGCGTGCGATGGAGCCGCTGGGAATCGGCGTGGCCACCGGCGAGCACGGCATGAACCGCATCCTCTTCAAGCAATTGCTGCAGGCGCGCGCGATCTCCTTCTGCCAGATCGATTCGTGCCGCGTGGGTGGCGTGAATGAGAACCTCGCGATTCTCCTGATGGCGGCAAAGTTTGGCGTTCCGGTGTGTCCGCATGCTGGTGGCGTGGGCCTCTGCGAGTTTGTGCAGCATCTGTCGATGATCGACTTCATCGCGGTCAGCGGCTCGTGGGAGGGGCGTGTGTGCGAGTTCGTGGATCACCTGCACGAACACTTTGTCGAGCCCTGCCGGATTCGTGGTGGTCGCTATCTCGCGCCGCGCCTTCCCGGCTACAGCACCGAGATGTTGCCCGCGAGCCGGTCGCAATACCGATTCCCCGACGGCGCCGCCTGGAAGGTGTGAACGATCCCCGCATCCAGGAGCTGAAGTCACTGCTTCCGCGCTGCCTGCTTCCCGACTGGGTGCGGCTCGGGGGACGCGCTTCGAGGTGGTTGCAGGAAACGTCGGATCCCGCCGAGCGTTCCCTGCGTCTCGACCGCCTGATCGCCGAGGCCCGCCAGTCCATCGAGTTCTGCGAGCTGCGTCGGCAGCACGTGCCCAAGGTGACCTATCCCGAGGCGCTGCCCATCACCGCGCGGCGGGCGGAGATCGTGGAGGCAATTCGCCGGAATCCGGTGGTCGTCCTCGCCGGTGAAACGGGTTCGGGCAAGACCACCCAGATTCCCAAGATGTGCCTGGAGGCTGGGCTGGGAGTCGAGGCGATGATTGGCTGCACCCAGCCGCGACGCGTGGCGGCGATGTCCATTTCGCAGCGCATTGCCGAGGAACTCCAGGTGCCCTGGGGACGCGAGGTGGGATGCAAGATCCGCTTCGATGACCGCACCGGACCCGAGACGTACATCAAGCTGATGACGGACGGCATCCTGCTCGCCGAGACGCAGGGAGATCCGCTGCTGTCGGAGTACAACGCCATTATCATCGACGAGGCGCACGAGCGGTCGCTGAACATCGACTTCCTGCTGGGCTGGCTCAAGGGACTGATCGCACGCCGCGCCGACCTCAAGCTGGTCATCACCTCGGCGACCATCGACACGGAGATCTTCTCGCGCCATTTCGGCAACGCGCCGGTGATCGAGGTCTCCGGGCGGACCTATCCGGTGGATGTCCTCTATGCTCCCGACGGCGATTTGTCCCGGGCCCAGCCGCCGCGCGCGGAGCATTCGGGTGCGTTGGCCGGCGCGGAATCGGAAACTGCCGAAGCGGCCGACACCGATTTTGTTTCCGCCGCGGTACGTGCCGCGGAGTCGCTGCTGATGGAGTCGGACGCCGGGGACCTGCTCATCTTCCTTCCTGGCGAGCGCGACATTCGGGAGGCCTCCGACCTGCTCGACGGGCGCTACGGTCGCGAGGTTGAAGTCGTGCCGCTCTACGGCCGGCTGAGCTCCGCCGACCAGCAGCGAGTTTTTGCCTCGATTCCGCGCCGCAAGGTGGTGGTGGCGACCAACATTGCCGAGACGTCACTGACCATTCCTGGAATCCGATTCGTCATCGACGCCGGACTGGCGCGCATCAGCCACTACAACCCGCGGACCCGGACGCGCCGGCTGCCCGTGGAACCGGTGTCGCAGAGCAGCGCGAACCAGCGGAAGGGACGCGCGGGTCGCGTGCAGGCGGGTGTCTGCATCCGGTTGTTTCCCGAGGAGGACTACCTCGCGCGCCCTGCATTTACGCCGCCGGAAATCCAGCGGTCCAACCTGGCCGAGGTTATCCTCCGCATGATGGCGTTCGGGCTGGGGGACATTGAAACCTTCCCGTTTCTGCAGCCGCCGTCGCCGTCGGCGATTGCCGGTGGGTTCGCGTTGCTTCAGGAGCTTGGGGCGCTGGACGAGCAGCGCCGGCTGACGAACATCGGCCATGAGTTGGCGCGCCTGCCCATCGATCCGACGCTGGGGCGCATGCTTCTGCAGTCCCGCGAGGAGCGATCCACCCGTGAGTTGCTGATCATTGCGGCGGGCATGAGCATCCAGGATCCGCGTGAGCGTCCCCTCGACAATCGAGAGGCCGCCGATGCTGCGCACCGGCGTCACGCGAATCCCCAGTCCGATTTTCTCAGCCTGCTCAACCTCTGGAACGCGGTGCACGAACCCTGGGAATCGCTGCGCACCCAGAACGCCCGCAGGAAATTCTGCCGCCAGAACTTCCTGTCGTACCTGCGCATGCGCGAATGGCAGGAGGTGCACTCCCAGCTTGAGGACGCCCTCGGCACCGACGGCGCAAAACCCGAGCGCGCGGGCCCCACCCCGTACGAGGCGATTCATCGCGCCATCCTGGCGGGACTGCTCGGACATGTGTCGCATCGCGAGGAACGCAATCAATACAAGGCCGCGGGGAATCGCGAAGTCATGGTGTTCCCGGGATCCGCGCTGTTTGATCGCGCCGAGCGAACGCCGCGCGGTGGCCCGCGCGGAGCCCGGAACGCGCCGCCTCCCAAGCCAGAGAAGTCGGCACAGCCGGAGTGGATCGTAGCCGGTGAAATCGTCGAGACCTCGCAGCGATTCGCCCGGACGTTGGCGGGAATTGAGCCCACCTGGATCCTTCAACTGGCGCCGCACCTCTGCAAGGTGGCGCATCAGAATCCGCACTGGAGCCCCGAGGCCGGGCGGGTGCTGGTCGAGGAAGTGGTGACCTTCCAGGGATTTGAAATCCAGCGTCACAAGGTTGCCTACGGGCCGTTGAAACCCGAGGAGGCGACGGCGATTTTCATTCGGTCTGCGCTGGTGGAGGAGGCGCTCTTTCCGGTTCGCAAGCTGCGCGGACGCCGCACCGGCGCGCGCAATCCGCTTGAGGAGGCCGAAGAGGAAGCCGCCGATGAAGTGGAGTCGGATCTGGAGGAGGCATTCCGACGGTTCCCGTTCCTGGCTGAGAACCATGCGGTGCGTCAGAAGATCGAGACC
>CANGMO010000263.1 GCA_947454295.1 Verrucomicrobiota bacterium
AATCCGGAGTCGCCCGATGGGCCTCCAGATGCCTGGCTGGGAGCCGGGGAGGATGAAGAAGATGAACCGGATCCGGGGGACCAGTCGTTGGACTTTGCAGATTGACCCGCAGGCTGCGGATTGCTCTCGCTCATGGCTATTTTTGTGGTGTCACGGAAGGGCCCGAACCCAGAAAGGCGGCGAATCTTGAGAGTGCCGCGGGAATTTCGAACTTGGGGAAGCAGCCCTGGCACTACAAAAACGCCAGCGCTGTCAGACCTCGGACGCGTAAGAAGTAGCCATGGATATGGGGCACCGCAAGGCTTTCTTTGTGCCAAAATGGAAAAACCCCGCGAACGGGGTTCCTCCAGAAGGGCTGCTGACGCGGCCGCGAGTCACTCGATGCCGAGCATCTTGCGACCCTCGGCGGTGATCATGCTCTGGTGCCAGGGAGGGTCCCAGACGATCTCCACACCGGCGTCCTCAACCCCGGGAAGCATGAGGATTTTCTGCTGTGCGTCGCCGGCAATGGTCGCGCCCATACCGCAGCCCGGCGCGGTGAGGGTCATCTTCACGAACACCTTCTTGTTGCCGCTGGGCAGCGGCTCAATGCCCATGTCGTACACCAGGCCGAGATCGACGATGTTCACGGGGATCTCTGGGTCGTAGCAGCTTCGCAGGGTGTCCCAGACCATGGATTCGTTCACCTGATCGCCTTCGCCGAAAGTGCGACCGACAGCCTCGTCTGGCTTGAGTCCGAGGGCATCGGCGTCCTTGGCCCCGATGCGGAACAGTCCGAGTCCGCCCTGTGCAATCACCGTGTAGGTGCCGCCAAGCGTCTGCGTGATGTCCACCTCGGTGCCCGCGGGAAGGGTCACGACGTTGCCGGCGGGGATTTGCACCGCCTCGGTGTCGCGGTTGAGGACGACGGTCTGGATCGAAGTCATGGTGGCGGGACTGTAAGGGAGGTTCCGCCGGTGCCAAGTGGCGAAGCACACGGAAATCTCCCATTCCAAAAATCGAACGGGCCGCCCCGGCGCGATGCACAACGCCGGAAGCGGCCCGAAACCAGGGCTTGAGACGATACAATCAGCCGCCGACTTCAGCACGGGCCTCGGCCGCCAGCGCGGTGGAGAGGTAACGCTCGCCGGTCGAGCAGGCGATGGTGACGATGGTTTTGCCCTTGTTCTCCGGACGACGGGCCACCTCGATGGCGGCCCAGACATTGGCGCCGGTGGAGATGCCGACCAGGATGCCCTCCTCCTTGGCCAGGCGACGCGCCATGGCGAACGCGTCGTCGTTGCTGACCTGCACGCTTTCGACGATCTGCGGATTGCCCGCGGAATCCTTCAAATGAAGGTTCTTGGGAACGAACCCGGCGCCAGTGCCCTGGATCTTGTGCGGACCCGGCTTTACGGGTTCGCCCTTGAGGGTCTGGGTGATGACCGGCGAATCCTTCGGCTCCACCGCGATCGCGGCGAATGACGGCTTGCGCGGTTTGATGACCTCGACGCACCCGGTGATGGTGCCACCGGTGCCCACGGCGGCGACCAGGATGTCCACGGCGCCATCGGTGTCGGTCCAGATCTCCTCGGCGGTGGTCTTCTTGTGGATCTCTGGATTGGCGGGGTTCTCGAATTGCTGCGGAATCCAGGAATTCGGGGTCTCGCGGGCGATTTGTTCCGCGCGGGCGATGGCACCCTTCATGCCTTCGCTTCCCGGGGTCAGCACCAGCTTGGCGCCCAGCAGCGCGAGCAGTGTGCGACGCTCCAGCGACATGGTTTCGGGCATGGTGAGGATCAGGCGGTAGCCCTTCGCAGCGGCGACAAAGGCGAGCGCGATGCCGGTGTTGCCGGAGGTCGGCTCCACAATAACGGTGTCCTTGTTCAGCACGCCTCGCAGTTCGGCGTCCTCGATCATGGCCATGCCGATACGGTCCTTCACCGAGCCGAGGGGATTGAAGAATTCGCACTTGAGGAGGACGTTGGCCTCCAGGCCGGCGGTGACCCGGTTGAGGCGGACCAGCGGGGTCCGGCCTACGGTTTCGACGATGTTGTTGTAAATGCGACCCATAGGAATGTCAGTTTGCAGATTGCGGCACGGACGGAATTGAGACTGCGTGAGACGCCGTAAAATCGCCCGGGAGCGGACCTTCGGGCAAGTGCGCATTTCCCGGAGGGGCGGACCAGCCACCGGCGATTCCATAAATCCATTGCCCGAAGCCAGACGCAGCCCATGCTCCCGCGACATGTCGCCTGGCGACCGCTCGCGAATCACCTTCATCAACGACGCAGGCCGAATGCTCTGCGCCGGCTTTCTCGAGTCCGCCGGGAACACCTTTCTGCTGCTGATCGCGGTCACGCACTTCCACGCCGGCCCGGTGGCCAAGGCGCTGGTGGCCGGCGCGGGCAGCGTCGGACTTCTCCTCTCCCCGGTCGCCGTCACCTTCGTGCAGCGGCGTCGGTGGCATGCCACCGACGCCGTGGCGCGCTTTCTCATCCTGGGGGCGCTGGCCTGCGTGGCAATGGCGCTGGTTCCCAAGCTGTGGCTCTACGTCCCGGCCTGCATGGTGGCCATGACGATGAACTCGGCGGTCATCCCGATGATGACCGAAACCTACCACAACAACTATCCACCGGACGCCCGGGGCAAACTCTACGCCCGCGCCTTTTCCCTGCGAATCGCCGGCGCCATGTTCGCGGCGTGGGCCGGCGGACACTTCCTCGATTCGCACCCCGATCGGTTCCCCCTGCTCCTGCTCGCCTTTGGCGGCGCCTTTGCCGCGGCGGCCTTTTGCGCGCGCCGGATCCCGTCGGTGCCCCTGCACGACAACGGCACCGCCCATCCCCTCCATGCCATGCGCTTCGTGCGCGAGGATCGCGTGTTCCGCCAGACGCTGATCGTGTGGATGTTCATGGGCTTCGCGAATCTCATGATGCTCCCCATGCGCGTGGAGTACCTCGGCAACCCGGTGCACGGACTCGCCCGCTCGGCGGCGGAGATTGCCTTCCTCACCGGTGTGGTCCCCAACCTCGCGCGGCTGGTGATGAACCCGGTCTGGGGATGGCTGTTCGACCGCATGAACTTCTTTGCGCTCCGCACGACGCTGAACTGCGGCTTCGCGCTCGGGATTCTTGCGTTCTTCACCAGCGACACCACCACCGGACTGATCGCCGGCGCCATCATCTATGGAATCTCGAATGCCGGCGGCGACGTGGCCTGGGGGCTTTGGGTGACCAAGTTCGCCCCGCCGGGCCGCGTCGCCGACTACATGGGCGTCCACACCTTCCTGACCGGCGTGCGGGGCATCGCCGCCCCCATGATCGCCTTTCAGATGGTGCAGCACTTCAGCCTCGCCGCCCTGGGATGGTTCAGCGCGATCCTCATTCTCGCCGCCACGCTGCTGCTCCTTCCGGAAATCCGGCGTTCCCGGTCACGTCGGCGCGGGGAAATCCTCACCGAGGAAGTCACTGACTGAACCCGGGGACGTCCCATCGTTGACTCCCGGGCGTTCACTTCTACTGTGCGCGCCGCCATGGCCCGCACGCCCACAGTCCCGGCTCCCCAATTCCCGCCCGCCTCCGCTGCGGCTTCCGGAAAGGGCGCGGACTGCATCCGCCTGCGCGGTGTGCGCCAGAACAATCTCAAGGGAATCGACCTCGACCTGCCCCTCCGCGAACTGGTGGTGATCACCGGGCTCAGCGGCTCCGGAAAAAGTTCGCTCGCCTTCGAGACGCTCTATGCCGAGGGGCAGCGCCGCTACATTGAGACCTTCACCCCGTACGCGCGCCAATTCTTCGACCGCATGGACAAGCCGGCGGCGGACCGGATCGAAAACATCCCGCCGGCCATCGCCATCGAGCAGCGTAACACGGTCCGCACCACCCGCAGCACCATCGGCACGATGACCGAGATCTGCGATCACATGAAGGTGCTGTGGCCCCACATCGCGGAGTTGCGCTGCCCCACCTGCGGCGGTCCGGTACGACGGGAATCGCCGCAGACGGTCTGGGGGGATGTCGAGGCCCACACGCCCAACGGCGAAGTGCTCGTCACCTTCGATCTGCCGTTGTCCACGAAGATTCCGCTGCACGAACAGCTCACGATCCTGACCCAGCAGGGATTCCAGCGCGTGCTGGCGGCGGATCGCGTGGTGCGCTGCGACGAGTTTCCCGCTCCGGCGACCGGCACGCCACTGGACCGGCTCACCGTGGTGGCGGATCGCGTGCGTCTCGCTCCGGAGAATCGCAGCCGCTTCATCGAGGCCTGCGAGCAGGCGTACCGGTTTGGGTCGCGGCGCCTGGCCGTTCGATCCATCCAGTCGGACGGCGGCCGCGGCGGGAGCGGGGCACCGCGCTGGTTTTCCGAGGGATTCCACTGCGCCCCCTGCGACCGCACGTTCAAGGAGCCGACCCCCTCGTTGTTCTCCTACAACAATCCCGTCGGGGCTTGTCCACATTGCAAGGGATTTGGGCGGATCATCGGCATTGATCCCAACCTCGCGCTGCCCGACCGCTCGAAGACGCTCGCCGAAGGCGTGGTGAAACCGTGGCAGACCGCCACCGGCAAGGAGTGCCAGGACGACATGACCCGGGCCGCACGCAAGGCCGGGGTGCCCATGCACG
>CANGMO010000264.1 GCA_947454295.1 Verrucomicrobiota bacterium
GTCGATTTCCCGCAGCCCGGGGATAACAGCGGGCTCGCCAGTGAAATGGCGACGGAACGGCTCGTAGGTGAGTGCGACGCGACGCATCGGGCTCAGATAAACCGCATCAAACTGAGTACGCGCCAGCCAGGAAGCGAGGCGCTCTGCCTGCGCGTGGCCGGCCGGGGACAGCTCCATGTCGATGCGGCTTCCGCCGAAGATCCGGTGATAGCGGGTCTCCACCTCGCCGTGGCGAAGCAGGAACAAACGGGTGGGAGCGGGATTCATGAGCCCGATTCGATGGCCGCCGCCTGCAGCTTCAGCAGCTCGGTCACGCCCGAGCGCGACAAGCGCAGCAGTTCGGCAAGCTCGGCGTCGCTGAAGGTCGTTTCTTCACCAGCGGCCTGGATCTCGATGAATTGTCCGTTGCCGTTCATCACCACGTTCATGTCCACCGCGGCGTCCTTGTCCTCGACATAATTCAGATCGAGCAGGGGACGTCCCCCGACCACGCCGCAGCTCACGGCGGCGATTGGGGTCAGCGGGTTTTCGGTGATCTTGCCCTCCGCCATGAGCTTGCGGATGGCGAGTCCGAGCGCCACGCAGGCGCCGGTGATGCTCGCGGTCCGGGTGCCGCCGTCGGCCTGCAGCACGTCGCAGTCCACCCAGGCGGTGCGGGCGCCGAACTTCTCCAGGTCCAGCACCGCACGCAGCGAGCGTCCGATCAGTCGCTGGATTTCCTGGGACCGTCCGTCGAGCTTCAGCTTCGAGATGTCGCGCGCCTTTCGGTCGAGCGTGGAATACGGAAGCATGGAGTATTCGGCGGTGATCCAGCCTCCGGTCACCTTCTGATCCTTCATCCAGCGGGGAACCGACTCCTCAATCGTCACGCCGCAGATCACGCGGGTGTTGCCCCATTCGATGAGGGTCGATCCGGCGGCGTGAGGGGCGATGTGATTCTGAAAGCGGATGGGGCGCAGCTGGCCGGGAAGGCGGCCATCGACGCGGGGGGCGGAGGTGTCGGCACTCATGAGGCAGCGAGGCTAGGCCCTCGGCGCCGTGGGGCGCAATGCTCGGGCGGAACTTGTGCCGAAGCGGCCGGTTCGCGAGGGTGTCCCCATGTGTGGACGCTACACGCTGGCCAAGGGCGAGGGCCGATGGGAATTCGCGCACCTGCGCGTCGAATGGACCGGACCCAAACGGTTCAATATCGCGCCGTCGCAGTTCGCGCCGATCATTCGCATGGAGCAGGGCGTGCCGGTGGTGCGGACCCTGAGATGGGGCCTGGTTCCTTCGTGGTCCCGCGACGCATCCGACGGAGCCCGGCTCGCCAACGCGAGGGGCGAGACGGTGGCGTCGAAACCGTCCTTCCGCGCGGCCTTTCGAAGCCGGCGCTGCGTGGTTCCCGCCGACGGGTACTACGAATGGCAGACGCTTGGACGACGCAAACAGCCCTGGCGATTTGTGCGGCCCGCCGGGGAGGATTTCCTGATGGCCGGACTGTGGGAGACGTGGACGGATCCCGGCGGATCGGAACTGGAAACCTTCTCGCTGATCACCACCTCACCGAATGCCGTCGCGGTCGCCGTGCATGACCGCATGCCGGTGCTGCTTGAAGGATCCGATGTTGGGACGTGGCTGGAGGCCGCAACGCCGGCGGATCAATTGCAGGGGCTGATTCGCTCGTGTCCCGACGATCGGTTGAAGGTGTATCCCGTGCATCCGCGAGTGGGCAGCCCCTCACAGGATGATCCCGGGTGTATCGAGGCCCTGTCCGCCGATGCGCTGGCGGCGCTGGATGTGCCGGCAAAAAAAGAACCCCCGGTCTCACGACAGGGGGAACTGTTCTAGCCGACGGACACCACGGTCCGGTTCGACTCACTTCTTGGAGCGGGTGTAGACGTCAGCGGACGGCTTCTGATTTTCGCGCTCCTTGTCGAAGTTGCCGGCGACCGTGAGGGTGTCGTCGCTCAGGACGTAGATGGAGGTGTGATCGTCATCGATCGGATTGGTGTCCGATTCCGAGGCGCCGCCCTTGATGTCGGTGAAGTGGGCGACGTGGAACGGGCCGGCCATGTCGGCCTTGAAGGTGCCTTCCGCATAGATCACGAGGTCGTCCGTGCCGCGGAGCACGCGGAAGGTGAACTTGTTCTTCTTGATCTCGATCACCTGGGTGACGGGGTTGCCGTCGGGGCCAGTCTTCTTGGTGGTCCACTTGCCCTCGAGCTTCGCGGCGTCGTCGGCGAGCGAGGCGAAGGCGGTGGCGGCGGTCAGGGTGGCGAGCAGGGTGAGGCGGGTGAGTGTTTTCATGGAGTGCGAAGCAAATGCGGGGTTCGGCGCTAACAATGCCGCAAGGACCGAATGGTGCACGCGGAAAGAGTGACCGGATTTGGCCACGCCACTCAGGAACCTGCTTTGGGAATAGCGGTTGGCGGAATTCGCACCATCACCTCGTTGCGACGCAGGAATCCCGGAGTCCAGGGCGGATCGAAATAGGCGAACCGGGGCGCCTCCAGCGGGGTGATGCTGTGGGCCTTCAACCAGTCGCGAAGGCGTGTGGCAGCGACGCCGTCGGCCGTCTGGCGTCGACCGTGGAAGCGCACGATGGCAAACGTCCCACCTGGCACTTCGCGGACTGCCACCCGATCGTTCTTCGGCGCGGGTGGAACGGTCAGGGATTCCGGGAGCACGAACGCCATGGACCGTTCCGCCTTTCCGTCGGCATCCATGAACACCGGGGTGGTCATGGCGATTTTCTGATCCGCGGCGTTGTCGCGCGAGATGTATCGGAACAGGCGCATGAAGTCGTCGCTACCCGACTGGGTTTCGGCAACACGCAGTGTGGGGTAGGTACGCAATTCGACGGGCCCGTCGCGCCCCACCACCTTGTAGGGCGCGGTCTCGTATCCGGCCCGTGTGGCCTGGCAGCCAGCGACGGTGGCGGCGATCGCCACGGCGGCACCCAGGAGGACAAACACGGAAAGGCGCAACATGGTCGAGGATAGGCCGGTTCCGCCGCACCGCAACCCGGGGGCGGCGCGCCTATTCCATCGAGTACCAACTCATGCCCTCGGCTGCCACAGTCACCGGGATCTGCACGGTCCCGTCCGGGGCAACCGGCAGGCGGCGGGTGGCATTTCGGGCATCGCGGATGCGGCTCGACCGCTGCAGACCGGTGTAGTGCACGTTGACCTTGAGGGTCCGCGTGACCGGGGTGGTGAGCGGATTGTAAACGACCAGCATGCCCTTTTCCTTCAGGCGGGAATTCACGTGCAGCATCCAGTCGAGATCCCGGGCGTCGGCGCGTCGGCCGTGAATGAGATCGCTCTCCAGGATGTCGCGGTGCGCCTTGAACCACGCCACCTCGGCCCGGAGCATGTCGCGGGTGGTGTCGGTGTCGAACAACCGCGGTCCGCGGTAGCAGGCCTGCACGCCGAGTCCGAGATTGCTCTGGATCATGCGGCGATAGTGTTCGAGGTGTTCCGACAGCGGCTCGATGGTCGCTGCCGCGCCTCCGCCCTGGTATTCGGTGAGGGGAACGAACATCCAGCCCATGCTTGGGCGCTTCTCCCAGGTGCCGTCATAGATGTTCTGGCGGGTGTGGATGACCTGCTGCTCGCGCGGCAGGGACCAGTTTTCCTCACGATATCCCATGCCGGTCTTCGTAGAGCCCGACAGGAAATAGTGGTCGGGGACGTTGAGATAAAACCCCTGACCGCGGCACCACTTGTAGAAATCGGAAATCTCCCGCCACTGGTTCCATCGCGAATCCTCCAATCCGTGGTGGCCGGGGTGCTGGGTGCCAGCACAGGGGTCGCCGGGATAGGAGCCGTCGTGTTCCAGCAGAGTAAAGCCGCTGTCCCGGTGGAATTCGTAGAGGCGGCGGAAGTAGTTGGTGCCCCACTGGCTTTCCAGACAGGGCGAATTGCCGAACACCGGCTTCAATCCCGCGGGCATCACGACATCGTTTCCTCCGCCCACGCTTCGGGAAGCGAGCAGGGAATAACTGCCGATTTCGATGCCCTTGCGATGCGCGTACTCCGACCAGCGCTTGGCCTTGGCCAGCGTCTCGGGGGTCTCCCGCTCCAGATCGAATCCGCTGCCAAAGCTCAGGATGAGCATTTCAAAACCAACGGCCTCGCATTGATCAATGGCGCGAAAAACCGCCTCATCCTTCGAGGCGACGAGATGCAGCATCAGGGGATTCTCGGTCGTCCACGGCGCGATCACCTGGTACATGCGGCGCAGCGCGAGGCCGCAGCGCTCGCGATCCGTGCTGTCATAGGGTAGGATCCAGGCACGGAAGGAGTCGAACGTGCCGCCCGCCGCGAGCACCTGCGCCGGTCCGAGATCCGGCCCCACCTCCAGCAGGCAGGGCGTCTTGCGTTCGTAGTTCACCTGGGTGCGGAATTGCGGATCGGGAATCCAGCGGAAGGAGCGACGGTTGGCGCCATCCGCCATCATGCCGCCAAAGGACATGTCAGTCTCCACATGCAGGTTGGGCGGCGTCCGGCCTTCGCTGAGTTCGTCCACCTCGGCGGTTCGTTCAACCACCGCCAGCAGCTCACTGGCAAAGCGGTCCACGTGGATTTCATGACCGCTGCCGTTGGCGAC
>CANGMO010000265.1 GCA_947454295.1 Verrucomicrobiota bacterium
CGAAGTCGATGCGCTGATCGGCAGGCAGTGCGGCTTCCTTCTGGACCATTTCGTCGTAGCTCGCGTAAACGCGCGACGGGTTCAGGAAGAGATCGGCGCCCGACGCCTTCGACTTCTCGGGATCCGACGAGAAGGCGCCGGCGGTCAGTTCGATCTGTCCATCAATGTTGGCGGCGATGCGGTGGACGGCGCCGATGAAGGCGCCCCGTCCGCCGCCTACCATTCCGTAGCGGATTTTTCGGCTCATGATTGCAGGCGTTTTGAAACGTTGTGTTGTGCGCGGAAGCCCGAGGCTTATAGTCGGCTCCGTTTTTAGGGTCAACGAACGACTGGGCGCGAGCGGGTTTTCGACCGCTGGAATGGGATTCTATTGGATGTCGCGCCCGGGATCGCCCGTCCCCGTCCGCCGCTCATGAGGATTCACATTCTAAAGTCCAAGATCCACCGGGCCGCCGTCACCGGCGCCAGTCTCGATTACGAGGGCAGTCTCACCATCGCCGAGGATCTCATCGAACTCGCCGGCCTGCACGTCCACGAGCGCATCCTCTGCAGCAATCTGGCCAACGGTGCCCGCTGGGAGACTTACGTCATCGCAGGACCGCGCGGGTCCGGAGCCATCGAGATGAACGGCGCGGTGGCGCATTTGGGCAAGATCGGCGACCGGCTCACCATCATGGCCTTCAGCGAGATTGAGGATCATCAGGCGCCGCTGTGGCACCCGCGGGTGATCGTGTGTGGCGAGAACAACCGGGTGATCAACGAGCGGGGAATCTGACCGACCATGCCCACCTTCACCGCCGCACAGCTCGCGGAACGTCTCGGCGCCCGGGTTTCCGGCGACGCCGCCCTCGCCGTCACTGGGTTCGCGCCGGCAGACTCCGCCCGCCCCGGCGACCTGACCTTCGCCGAAAACGAGTCCTACTTTGCCCGGGCCGATCAGAGCGCCGCCTCGGCCATCTTGGTCGCCGGCCCGTTTGAATCAACCACCGGCAAGACGCTCCTGCATGTCACCAATGCCCGGGTGGCCTACGCCCAGGTGTTGCCGCTCTTTTTCCCGGAGCCCACGCTGGCGCCGGGCATCCACTCCACGGCCGTGGTGGCGTCGTCGGCGGAGATTGATCCGTCCGCCCACATCGGTCCCCAGTGCGTGATCGGCGAACGCGCCAAGATCGGCGCCGGATGCGTGCTGACCGCCCATGACTACGTGGGCGACGACTGCGTGCTCGGCGAGGGATGCCGCCTCTTTCCCAACGTCACGCTCTACACGCGATCGCATCTCGGACGGCGCGTCCGCATCCACGCCGGCACGGTGGTGGGGGCGGATGGATTCGGATATGTCTTCGACGCCGGCGCGCATCGCAAGGTGCCCCAGGTGGGTCACGTGATCCTGCACGACGATGTGGAACTAGGCGCCAACGTGACCATCGACCGCGCGGCGCTCGGGGCAACGGTGATCGGGCGCGGCACCAAGATCGACAATCTCGTGCAGATCGCCCACAACGTCAGCATTGGCGAGCACTGCATTGTCGTGGCCCAGGTGGGCATCGCGGGCAGCACCAAGATCGGCAACTACGTCACCATCGCGGGGCAGGTGGGCATCGCCGGCCATCTTCGGATTGCCGACAAGGTCACCATCGCGGCCCAGTCGGGTGTGATGAACCACATTCCCGAGGGGCAGAAATGGATGGGGTCGCCGGCCCAACCGGATCGTGTGACCAAGCGCCAGCTTCTCGCCATCGAACGTCTTCCCGAGCTGCTGCGTCGTGTGCAGGAACTGGAACGTCGTACCGGTCCCGACGACAAGGTGGCATAGGAACGGCTAGGGTCTGGCCCGGGATGCGTCGGTGCATCGGCTCGTTCCGTTGAGGGTTCCTGGCCATGTCGTCTTTCTTCAATCGCCCGTCTGACGGGCTCCGAGCGCACCTGCGGCGCGCCCTATTGGGGCTGCTGGCCATGGTGGCTGTCGGCGTTTCGCCGGTGCGCGCCGGCGGACTGGTGCAGGTGAAGACGGTTTTCATCCTCATGTTTGAGAACCACGATTGGAGCTCAATCCGAGAGACCAACTTCTGCCCGTATCTCAACACCGTCCTGCTGCCCCAGGCGGCCTGGGCTGAGCGGTATTACAATCCCACCAACAACCATCCGAGCGAACCCAACTACCTGTGGTTGGTCTCCGGGACCAACTTCGGCGTGAAGAACGACAAGGCGCCGTCGGTGAACGGGCAGACCACCACCAATCATCTGGCGTTCCTTCTCGATCGGGCCGGGGTGTCGTGGAAGACCTATCAGGAGGATATCAGCGGCACCGACCTGCCGTTGATCAACCGGGGCGAATACGCGGTGCGGCACAATCCCTTCATGTTCTTCGCCTCGGTGACCAACGATCTGAAGTACTGCCTCGCCCACGTGCGGCCGATGCCCGAGCTGTATCGCGATCTCACCAACGGAACACTTCCCCGCTTCAGCTTCATCGTTCCGAATCTGACGAACGACATGCACAACCTGACCTCGGGATCGCCCAGCACGCGGTTGCAGGGGGACAACTGGCTGGCTCGGGTCATTCCGCAGATCCAAGCATCCCCAGCGTATCAGGATGGGGGCGCCATTTTCATCACCTGGGATGAAGGCGTGGGTGAGTCGTCGGATGGTCCAATCGGGTTCATCCTGCTGTCCCCGCTCGGCCGTGGGGGTGGGTATCACAACACGCTCCACTACACCCACAGTTCCACGCTGCGAACCGTGCAGGAAATCTTCGGACTCCAACCGTGGCTGGGGGATGCGGCGAACGTGGAGGATCTCGCCGACCTGTTTCAAAATCCCCGCCTGCAGGTGGAGGGCGTTCCAGGCACCGCGGGGTTTCGCGTCGCCGCCTCTGGCCTGGCCCAGGGGCGCCCTCACGACCTGCAGGGTTCGGCCGACCTCCGTTCGTGGAGTTCCATCGCCACTCGCACGGCCACCAACGGCGTGGCGCGCTGGGAAGTCTCCGGGCCTGCCCCCGCAACCCGTTTTTACCGGGTGGTGGAAACTCGCTGACGTGATTTCATCGGGCATGGCGGCCGCGGATTTCTTGGAATTCGATTGAATGCCGGGGCGCGGTTCGGTGTTGGATTTGGCATGTCGTTTCCCCGGCCGTCCCGACTGCATCACCACCTGCTGCAGTTCCTTGGAGTCGCCTCCCTGGCAGCTCGCGTCCTCGCGGTGGAACCGGTGGTCGACGCCTCGCGGATGCCTCGGGTCAAACCCCTCGAACCCTCGGCCGCCCAGCGTTCGTTCCAGGTGCGCCCGGGATTTCGTGCGGAACTCGTGGCGGCGGAGCCGCTGGTCACCAGTCCGGTCGCGGTGAGTGTCGACGAAAATGGCGGCCTGTTCGTCGTCGAGATGCGCGATTATTCCGAGCGCCGGCCGGAGCAGTTGGGCCGCATCCGCCGGCTGACGAGCACCGCCCTCGACGGCCGCTACGATCACGCCGACGTGTTTCTGGCGGGACTGCCTTGGCCCACGGCGATTGCCTGCTGGGATGGCGGCGTGTTCATCGGCGCGACGCCGGACATCATTTACGCCAAGGACACGAATGGTGACGGCGTTGCCGACATTCGCGAGGTCGTCTTCACCGGATTTGCCTCCCAGTACGCGCCGTACGCCACCAACAAGCTCAACGTCCAGGCGCTCCTCAACTCATTCCAGTGGGGCCTGGACCATCGGATTCACGGCGCCGCCAGCATGAGCGGTGGCACGGTGCGACTGGTGGACAGCGAATTTACACGCCAATGGCGGACCCGCTATTCCGCTGTCACGCCCGCCTCGTTCGATGCGGTCAATCTGGGCTCGGGAAGTGGCTTTTCCTTCGACCCGCGGACCCTTGAGTTCCGCGCCGAGACGGGTGGCGGTCAGCACGGCATGACCTTCGACGACGCGGGCAACAAGTATGTCTGCTCCAACTCGGATCATCTGCAGCAGGTGCTTTGGGAGGGAGGCGATCACGTGGGCATCGCCGCCGATGGGCCGGCGGCGGAGGTCTTCCGGATCAGTCCCGACGAGCCGTGGCGCGTGTTGCGCACGCGCTGGCGCGTGGCGGGACTCGTGGAGGGCATGATTGAGGGGGGCGGCCGGCCGAGCGGCTATTTCACCGGGGCCACCGGCGTGACGGTCTATCGCGGCGATGCCTGGCCGGAGGAATTTCGAGGTGATGTGTTCGTCGCCGATTGTGGCAGCAATCTGGTTCACCGGAAAAAGCTTCACCTCACGCCGGGCCGTGTCCGTCGCGAAGGCGTGCGGGCCGAGGACGAAGCCAAATCGGAATTCCTCGCCAGCACTGACAACTGGTTTCGTCCGGTCCAGTTTTTCAACGCCCCGGACGGATGCCTGTGGGTGATCGACATGTATCGCGAGACCATCGAACACCCGTGGTCGCTGCCCGAAGGATTGAAGCGTCAGCTCGATTTGGATTCCGGTCGCGATCGCGGCCGACTTTGGCGTCTGCGCCCCGAATCCGGACCCGCGCTTCGGCCCACGCAGCGGCTTGCCGGTTGGAAGCCGGAGGATTACGTCCGCCTGCTCGGTCATCCCAATGCGTGGCATCGCGAGACGGCCGC
>CANGMO010000266.1 GCA_947454295.1 Verrucomicrobiota bacterium
ATCCAGCCCCCCGGCTTGATCCAAGCCGGGCCCTCGGTTGCGAGTCGTCGATAAAAGTCGAGGCCGTCCGCGCCGCCGTCCAGCGCCAGTCGCGGGTCGTGATCGCGTACCTCCGGATCCAGGGTCTCCACCTCGGCGGTGGGAATGTACGGCGGATTCGAGACAATCAGATCAAACCGCAACCCGGGTGACAGGGCGGCAAAGCCGTCGCCGAGATGAAATTCAACGGGCACTGGCGCGGCCACCGCGATGGCATTCCGCCGGGCCATGTCCAGTGCGGCAGCGGAACGATCCAGCGCGTGCAGGACCACTTCAGGGCGGGTTTCGGTTTCGGATGATCTGAGGTGCGTGGCGAGGGAGAGAATGAGGCAACCGGAGCCGGTACCGAAATCGAGGCAGGCGATCGGGTTGCCCCCAGCTGGACGGCTGGCAATGAGGGCATCGAGCCGCTGCTGGGCGAGTTGGGCGAGGGTTTCCGTTTCGGGACGAGGAACCAGAACGTCGCTGCTCACGTGCAAGTCGAGTCCAAGAAAGGCGGCCGATCCCGTCAGGTGCTGCAGCGGAACCCGCTGGCCGCGACGGCGGACCAGGTCGCGCAGCACCGCGGTTTCCGCCTCGGTCAGAACGCGGTCGAACTGCAGATAGAGCTTCAGCCGTGGAAGCTTCAACACGTGCGCCATCAGCAGCTCGACCTGGAGCCGGGGCGATTCCACCCCGCGCTCGGCGAGGTAGTCCGCTCCACGTCGGATGGTGTCGATGATGGTCATGGCGCGCGCCAAGCCTCCGGCCAATCAGGGCGTTCGCGCAAGTCCGCGGCTTGCCTCATCCCCGTCGTTCTGCGAAGGGTCGGGCATGGACGCGCTCATCGCCCAATTGGATCGACACCTTCGCCGCAGCCCGGTCTTGGGCGCAAATGTCTACCTCGCCAAGACCGCCACCGTGATTGGCGACGTCACCCTCGGGGAGGCGAGCAGCGTCTGGTACGGGGCGGTGCTGCGCGGCGACATCAATCGCATCGAGATCGGCCACCATTCCAATGTCCAAGACAACGCCGTCCTTCATCTGGCCGACGATTACCCCTGCCTGGTGGGCAACTGGGTCACCATTGGTCACTCCGCCAACGTGCATGCCTGCACGATCGGCGACGAATGCCTCATCGGCATGGGCGCGACCGTGCTGGATGGCGCGGTGATCGGAGAGCAGTCGTTGATTGGAGCCAACGCCCTGGTGACGCCGGGCATGCAAATTCCGCCGGGTTCGTTGGTGGTTGGCGCGCCCGCCAAGGTGAAGCGTGCTCTCTCCGACGAGGAGCGCGCCGGCCTGAAGCACTGGGCCGAGAAGTACGTGGTGAATGGGGCCTATTGCTTGAAGCATGGCATCCAGGTTGGGCGCCCGTTGGAGAGCTGATCGGCTTGTCGCCGTCGAGGGAACGAGGCGGACTTTGCGCCCAGACGGTAGGGGTATGGAGGGGAAGTCGAGGCTCGAGGCTCGAGGCTCGAAGGTCGTGCGGCAGCCCTTGGCACCCACAGGTCGGGTCGCACACTGGAGCTAGGGTGGGAGGATCCGCCGCCTCCCGTCGGCGGCTACGGGGCAGCACCTGTGGAACAGGGGGGGCGGCGTTGGCTATGGGGAGCGGATGGGCATGATGCAGCGGAAGCCGAGGTGATTGCTGCCGGTGCTCGGCTCGCCTTTGCCGCGCGTGCCGACCATGTAGCGCGTGCAATACTCGTCGGTGCAGAGAAACGATCCGCCTCGATGCACCCGCTTGGCGACGCCCGGCTCCTGGGGATCGAAGCTGTCGACGGGGCCCTTCGGATTCACCGCCACGCCGCCCTTGGCGTCGGCCAGCACCTGATAGTAGTCGGGCCGATACCAGTCGGAGCACCACTCCCACACGTTGCCTGCCATGTCGCGCAGGCCGTAGCCGTTCGCCGGAAAGCGCGCCACCGGTGCGATGCCTGTAAACCCATCGGCTCCGGTGTCGCGGTCCGGAAAATGTCCTTCGAAGATATTGGCCATCCAGCGTCCCCCGGGTCGGAGGTCGTTGCCCCAGGTGTAGGTGGCGTCCTTCAGCCCGCCGCGCGCCGCGAACTCCCACTCGGCCTCGGTGGGCAGTCGCTTTCCCGCCCACTTTGCAAAGGCCTCCGCATCCTCAAAGGCAATCTGGACCACGGGATAGGCATCGCGTCCTTCGATGGTTGAGGCCGGTCCCTCGGGATGACGCCAGTTCGCTCCCGGAACATAGCTCCACCACTGCTGAAAATCGTCGAGTGGCACCGGCGTCTTCGGCGGAGTGAACACGACCGAGCCGGGCACCAGTTTTTCCTTTGGGACACCGGGGAAATCCTCCGGCTTCAGCGGGCGCTCGGCGACGGTGACGTAATGCGTCGCGTCCACGAACTTCCGATACTCCGCGTTGGTGACCTCGGTGGCATCCATCCAGAACGCATCCACCCGCACCGGGTGAATCGGGCGCGCATCGGCCATCGATTCCCGTCCACCGCAGGCCTTGTCGCGCGGGTCCTCGGTGCCCATGCGAAATTCACCGCCGGGAATGCGCACCATTCCTGCAGGGGCGGCGGATTCAGTGGTGGCGGCGGCCTTGGGTACCGCATCGGCGGCCTGCATGGGGGACGTGGCGTTCGCTCCAAAGCATGCCATGAGGATGGCAACCATGCCCACTGGAGAACCCACACGATGGAAGGGGTGACGGCTCACGGCGCGGAGGCGGGCAGGGGGCCGGTGGGATGATCCAGGCGCCCGGGCTCGCGGACGTGACGCCCCACGCGTCCCGTTCGGCTGTCACCCAGATCTTCGCGACACCCCTCCGCAAGCGCCTCCAGACGTCGAACGACGGCGGGATGGTCGGCGGCGACATCGCGGGTTTCCCCGGGATCCGATTCCAAATGGTACAACGCCGGGCCGATCTGCTGCGTGGTGGCCCGGCCGGGCAGTCCATTCGCTCCCGGCACCACGGGCTTGGGGTAGCCGTGTGGGAAATGCAGTTTCCATGGGCCGCTGCGCACGCCCTGGAGTTCGCGATCCCAGTAGTAGAAGAACGCGTCATGGGGAGACCGTGCGCCCCGTGCGCCGAAGAGCAGCGGGGAAAGGTCGCGTCCGTCGAGAATGCGGTTCGGCGGCAGCGGGGTGCCGGTGATCCGGGCGACGGTGGGCAGGACGTCGATGGTGCCGGCGACCTCGCGACACACGGTGCCGGCGGGGATTCGTCCGGGCCACCAGGCGATGCAGGGTTCGCGCATGCCCCCGTCAAAGCTCGTGCCCTTGCCCTCGCGCAGGGGCCCGGCGCTGCCACCATGATCGCCGTACACCAGCCAGGGGCCATTGTCGGAGGTGAAGATCACGAGCGTATTCCGGTCCAGCCCACGCTGACGGAGCGTCTGCAGGACCCGGCCGACGGAGTCGTCGATCTCCTCGATCACGTCGCCATAGATCCCGCGCGCCGAACGTCCCCGAAAGCGCTCGCTCGCGTAGAGCGGCACGTGGGGCATGTTGTGTGCGAGGTAGAGAAAGAACGGAGTGTCGCGGTGGGCCTCAATGAAGCGAATGGCCCGGTCGGTGTAGGTGCCGGTGAGGCGACTTTGATCCGGATTGGTGGCGATGACGCGATCCCCCTCGATCAGCGGCAGCGGCGGGAAATTGAAGTTGGTGTTTGGATGATTCGGCCGCATGTCGTTCGAGTACGGCAGCCCGTAGTACTCGTCGAACCCGTGGCGCGTCGGCAGAAACTCCGGCGAGTCCCCGAGGTGCCATTTGCCAACCATCGCGGTCGCGTATCCGCGCGATTTCAGCAGCATGGGAATGGTGATCTCGTTGGAGTGGATCCCGATCTTCGACTTGGGAAACAGCGCACCGAGGATGCCGATGCGATTGGGGTAGCATCCAGTCAGCAGCGCCGCCCGAGAGGCCGAGCACACCGCCTGGGCGGCATAGAAGTCGGTGAAGCGCATGCCCTCGGCGGCCATTTGATCGAGGTGGGGCGTGCGGAGGCCACGAGCGCCAAAGCAGCCGACGTCCTGATACCCCTGATCGTCGGTGAAGATGATGACGACATTGGGCGGACGTTTGTCCGGGACGGCGCCGAGAATCTCAATGCGGCTGCAGAGCAGCGCTGTGATCGCGAGGAGCCCAAGCAGGGAACGCACGGATCGATTCATGAAATGGGTCGCGGCGATCACGCGCTAGAGTCGCTCGGTGAATATCAGCGGCGAACGTTTCAGGCGACGGCGTCGGTGATGACGTCGCCGAACACATCAGTGAGACGCAGGTCGCGCCCGCCGAAGCGGTAGGTGAGCCGGGTGTGATCGAGTCCGAGCAGGTGGAGCAGGGTGGCGTGCAGGTCGTGCATCTCGAACGGACGGTCGATGGCTTTGTATCCCCATTCGTCGGTGCCGCCGATCGAGACGCCGGGTCGGGAACCGCCGCCGGCGAACCAGGCGGTGAAGGCGAATTGATTGTGGTCGCGGCCGTCTCCGCCCTGGGCGAAGGGTGTGCGGCCGAACTCGCCGCTCCACACAACGAGGGTCTCGTCGAGCAGCCCGCGGGCGCGAAGATCCACGAGCAG
>CANGMO010000267.1 GCA_947454295.1 Verrucomicrobiota bacterium
GACTGAAAGGCCTGAACGGCACGTTGCACGCCGGGGAGAAAGGGGAACTCGCTGGAGCAACGAACGAACCGGCCCGAGGCTTTGGCGGCGTCGCGAATCCGGCGCGCCGAAGCGAGGTCGATGCCGAAGGGCTTCTCGGCGAGCAGGTCCTTCCCTGCCGCGAGCACATCAAGATACATCCGCTCATGCAGATTGTGGGGGACCGCCACGTACACCACATCCACCTCGGCGGAAGCCAGCAGCTCTCGATGATCCTTGGTGAGCAGCTTGACCGAGGGAATCTGGCGGAACCAATCGAGGAGCTTGTCCTGCAGGTCGCAAACTGCCACGAGCTCGGCGCGAACCGGGAAGTTTTCCAGGACGAACCATCGACCGAAGGCGCTCGCCGCCTCGCGCCCCATCAATCCGCCGCCGATGATGCCCACCCGCATGGGAGGCGTGCCTGTAGTGCCGTTGCTCATGGACGTCAACGATGCCCCGCAGACGGACCGGACCGCAAGCAGGAGTCATCCCCGCCCGCCGTCAGCCGTTCTTCTGGCCGTGCTTTTCGCGCAGCTCAAGCAACTCGTGGGCCTGGGCCGCGAGCACCCGACGGAGCGCCTCATGCTCCTCATCCACCACCCTCAGGCGCTGCAGCTGCTTGAGATAATCGTGGAGCCAGCGCATCTCCGGAAATTTCACCCCGGACTCCCGCGCTTCCGAGATCAATTCGTCCTCGGTCAACTGGCACTGCGTGAGAACCTCGGCGAGCGGCCGTCCCGAGGTGAGATCGCGGTGCGCGTCGCGCAGCCGCCGGGAGCTGGTGGAGGCCCCGCGACTTGGTCCGGCGGGCGCACCTGGTCCCGGCTCCACCGCCACCCTGGCACCCTCAAGCACGTTCACCACGACCGGCGGCTCGATGAGGAAATCAATGTCCTCACGGATCAGGCGGAGCTTTTCCGGATTGATCCGGATCTTCATCAGGCCGCGACGGATACTTCGCTCGATGTGATTCGCGCTTTCGAGGTCCCGAAGCACGTTGATGAACTCCTCGGTCGAGCCGGTCCGGCCGAGGTTGTTGATCACATCCAGATCGACCGCAAACAGGGAGCGATTGAACCACCAGATCGGCAGTGCGGGCAGGGTGCGAAGGCCGAACAGCGACGCAAAGAAGAGGCGCGATTCGTACCGGTCCGGCCGGCACTTGTAGGCGTGACAAAAGGCGTCGCGGAAATTGTCGAACTTGGGCGCTGGCTTCGCGGCACTCATGCGTATCGGGTTCAAACGCGGCCGGTGGCTTTGAGGAGGCGATCGGAAAGATCCGCCACCACCCGGCGGAGTTGTCCGTTCTCGGTCTGGAGCCGGTCCAGTTCGAGTCGCTGCCGGAGATGCGATTCCAGCCAGTTCAGATCGGAAAACGTGCCCTTGTGCTCGCTCAGCATCGGCAGGACCTCGTCCTCCTCAAATCCCGCCTGGCGCGCGGCATGCCGCAGGGTGCGTCCGGCGACGATCTCGGCATGCAGGCGGCGCAGGCGGCGCACGATGAGCGTGCTGCCCTCCCTCGAATCCTGGGGTTCGACAGGGGTTCCGGGCGGCGCGGGCTCGGCGCGCAAGCGGGGCGTCGAAGCCGGCGCTAGTGCCGGGAAGGATTCCGGAGCCGCTGGAGGAACCACCGAGGTCAACAATGGACGAAACAGCCTGTCCAACCGCGACGCGGTCGCGCGAATGCCGAGGGTTTGGCGGCGGAAGCTGCGTTCCACCAGATGACGATTCTCAAAATCTCCCAGGAGCACCTGCAGCTCGTGGGCCGTCGAGGCAGCGCCAATCGCCTGAATGGTTTCGTAGTCCACCCCAAACAAATCGCGATTACCCAGGCCAAACAGAACCGCCAGGGGCAGGGTCAGCCGGTTCACGGCCCGCCCGAAGACGTGACGCTCGAAGCCCTCTGGAGGGCAGCGATTCACGGCGCAGTAGGCGTCCTTGAGATTGGAGTATGACTTCCCGGGATCCGGCATGGTGGGGACCTTCGACGATGCGAAGGACGCTGCACTGTCCTCACTGCATCTGCGCTTTGTCAATCATGCGCGCCCGGAAGCGGGCCGGAGCTTGTACAGCTGCTCACCCGCCTTGGGCACGAGCAGCACGCCCTCGTCTTCGCGGCCGGCGTAGTCCTCCACCCGGATCGATCGCCAGTCCTTGTAGCCAAGATTGATCTCGCGACACACCGATTCCGGAATCCCGGTCGCAAGCGTCAACCGGGCCCGCGGGGTTTCGATTCCGTTCTCGTAGGTGCCCGTCCCATAAACGTGGGTGCAGTGCGCCAGGGTGCCCCAGGGCAGATGACGGAACTTTTCCCACTGCTTCAGGAAGTAGTCGCGGCAGTGGTAGCCCACCTGTCGGATGAACTTGCCGTGCACCACGCTCACCTCGTGAATGTGCGGCGCGTACAGGATCAACTCGCCGCCCTCCGCAAGCACCGGCTCCAGCTTGTACATGGCCTTTGCGCCCACCCAGATCTCGTCATACATGGGCGAGGCACACGACAGCACCGTGTGGAACGGATGGTCCTTCCAGACGATGTGATGCTGGGCCGACAATGCGGCGGCCCCGGCCCAGGCCGCCTCCGGAGTTCCGGCAAACACCCCCACCGCACCGCCGTCCTTGGCCACCAGCGCGAAGCACTTCTTGGGCACGTTCACCATCGCCCCGGCCCGGTCCACCACGGCACGCACCGGGGTGTTGGGGTTTCCAATGATTCCAAGATTGGTCACCACCGCCCCCAGCCAGTGGAAGAAATTCAGGATGTCGGCGCCACCCACGCCCGGGAACAGGTACTTGTTGCCGCCACTCATGCCGACGACTTCGTGGGGAAACACCGGGCCGACGATGATGACCTCGTCGTAGTCGAAGAGCCGGGCGTTCACATCCACCGGCACATCCATGGCGAACAGTCCGCCGGACAGGGCCCGAATTTCATCGGCGGGAATGACA
The DNA here is from genome assembly GCA_947454295.1 of Verrucomicrobiota bacterium. GTDB lineage: Bacteria > Verrucomicrobiota > Verrucomicrobiia > Limisphaerales > UBA9464 > CAIVQB01. The sequence goes on from CANGMO010000267.1 coordinate 2,971, forward strand.
CCCAGCCGGCGCAGCGCTTTCGGATTGTCCCACTCGTGGTTGAAGAAGCGCACCTTGGAATAGCGGGCGCACCATTCCTCCAGGGTGATTTCCAACCGCTGGCAAATCGCCGCGTCGGGCATCGGGGGATGGGTGCCGAGCGCGATCAGGATGTCGAACGCCGAGGCCACGGCGCCGAATTCGGCGAACAGCGCCTTGAACATGGTGCCGATCGGCGCGGTGCGGGTGCCATCGGGAATGATGAGCAGCACCTTCTTGCCTCGATAGCTGGTGGCCGGGCAGGCCCGAGCCACCACTTGGGCAACTTCCGCATCCGTCACCAGCTTTCCGGGGGCGGCAATGGCTTCGTAGGTCATGGGGAAAAGTAACGGTCTTGAGACGGGACGGAATGGGACGCGGTCAGATGGTCTGCGACAGAAAGCCGCCATCGACGCGGATGTCGGTTCCGGTGACGAACGAGCTGGCGCGCTGGCTCGCCAGGAACACCGCGGCGCCCAGCAGTTCCTCGGATTGGCCAAAGCGCCCCATCGGCGTGTGGCCCCAGATAGCCCGCGTGCGGGCGGTCGGTGTGCCGTCGTCGTTGAACAGCAGTTTGCGATTCTGCTCGGCCGGGAAGAATCCCGGGGTGATGGAATTCACACGCACGCCCTTGGGTGCCCACTCGCGGGCGAGGAATTGAGTCAGATTGAGGACCGCCGCCTTGGCGGCCGAGTAGCTCACCACGCGGGAAAGCGGCAGATGCGCCGAGACGCTCGCAATATTGATGATGCTTCCCTTGCCGGCGGCGCAGAGCGCAGGGCCGAATTCCTGGCAGGGAATCAATACGCCGCCGACGAGATTGAGATCAAAGTTGCCGCGCCACGCGTCCAACGAGAGATCTTCAAACCGCAGCGCATCGGTGACCGTGGCCTTGGGATCGTTGCCTCCGGCGGCATTGACCAGCACGGTCGGCGCGCCGAGGGCGGAGCGGATCTGCTCATGGGCTGCATGGAGCTGGGCCCGGTCGATGGCATCCGCCGCAACGAACAGGGCCTTGCCTCCCGCCTTCCGGATCGCCTCGGCGCGGGCCTCGCCGCGTTCGGCGTTGCGGCCGATCACCGCCACGGAGGCTCCGGCCGCGGCCAGTCCCTCCGCGAGAGCCCCACCCAGGACGCCGGTTCCGCCAATGACCACCGCCACCTCGCCGCTCAAATTGAAAAGATTCATGAATTCAATATGCGAAGAGGCAAACCTACGGGGAGCGCCCGGCCGGGTGCAATCCCTCGAAACACCCAACCGGCGCCCGTTGTCCGGGATTGACGCCCCGGATTCGTCGCCCAGCCTCGGCACCGACCGCATGCGCGTCCTGATTGAAACCGTCGCCACGCTGCACACGCCCGAGAGCCTGGCCGAATCCCTGCGGGGATTCCCAGGCCTCGCCTTGCTGCGAACCGGCGCCTTCGACGTGTCCCACGCGCGCTATTCGGTACTGGCCATCGACCCGATGCTGACCTTCCGGTCCCTCGGATCGGCCTGCGAAACGCGCCGCCCCGGCGGGGAAACGACGCTTCAATTCGGCAATCCCTGGCAGCATCTCGCCCCTCTGCTTGCCAGGTTTGAACTGCTCGAC
>CANGMO010000268.1 GCA_947454295.1 Verrucomicrobiota bacterium
AAAGCGAAACGAAGCTTACTCGAATTCAACCATGCCCCCATTACGCCCCAAGAACGTCGTCAGCATCCATCCCTACTTCCGCATCAACGAGGATCGCATGCCGCAGGCGCGACTGTTGCTTCGCGAGTTCGTTCAGCAAACGAACGATGAGCCAGGCTGCCTCTACTACGAATTCACTATTCGTGAGGACGTGGTGTTCTGCCGTGAGGCCTACCGTGGTTCGGAAGGGGTGCTGGCGCACCTGGCCAATGTCGAGGCGATCATCACCAAGATGCTGGCCATCTCCACGCTGTACCGCCTCGAGATCCACGGGCCCCAGGCCGACATCGACCGCCTGCGTGAACCTCTGGCGCCGATGAGTCCGGAGTTCTACGTGCTCGAGTGCGGGATTCGGTGAGTCCCTGCGGTGGGTGACGGCGGGTTTCCCCCGCCCTGGTTCAGCCACCCGCGGTGATGCGGACGATTTCCAACCGATCCCCGGAAGCCAGACTGCGGGATTCGAACTCGGAGGGGGCCACCGCCTCGCCATTCAGCTCCACCACGACAGAGCGCGGCGGGAGCCCGAGTTGCTGCAGGAAGGCGAACAGCGTGGCCGGTGGGTTGAAGGCCACCGGCCGGCCGTTTGCAATCACCTCATGAAGACGGTTGGTCGTCTCACCGGACGAGCTCATAGGCGTAGCCCTTGAGGTATTCGGTTTCGGGAATCGACGGGATCACCGGATGATCCGGCGCCTGCCCGTACTGGGCGACGCGCTTGAGCGTCTTGTGGGCGTCGGCCGAGGCGGCGAGCACGACTTCCTCGAAGAGGCGGGCATCCACGTGATGTGAGCAGCAGAAGGTCGCCAGGATGCCGCCCGGCTTGAGCAGCTTGAGGGCGCGCAGGTGGATCTCCTTGTAGCCGCGCAGAGCGTCACCCACCGAGGCGCGATTGCGCGTGAACGAGGGCGGATCCAGGACGATGAGTCCGTAGCGGGGAACCAGTCGCTCTCCGGGACCGTGGGTGGTCTGGGACTTCAACCAGTCGAAGACGTTGATGGTTTCGAAGGCGACCTTGTCGGCCACGCCGTTGGCCTCGGCATTCTTCCGGGCTGCGGCCACCGCATCCTCGCTCTGGTCAAGGGCCAGCACGCGGCGGGCCTCGGCCTTGGCGGCATGCAGCGCAAATCCGCCGAGGAAGGAGAAGCAATCGAGCACGTCGACGCCCTTGGCGAAACCGGCCACAGCCTGATAGTTGGCCTGCTGATCGAGATAGAGACCGGTCTTGTGGCCTTCGGTGAGGTCGGCTTTGAAGACGAGGCTGTTGAGTCGGACATCCACCGAGGCGGGTGCCTCGCCGGCGAGCACGCCGGTCACCGGGGCCAGGCCTTCGAATTTCCGCGACGGCATGTCATTCCGCTCGAGAATGGCCGTTGGGCTCATCAGTTCCTGAAGGACGTCCACGATGACGTGCTTGCGCTTGTCCATGCCGAGCGAGCTGGTCTGCAGCACGAGCACATCCTCGTACTTGTCGACGATCAGGCCGCTGAGGAAATCGCTCTCCGCATTCACCAGCCGGTACGAGCTGGCGCCGGGATACCAGCGTTGACGGTGCTTGAGGGCGGCCTCGATGCGTGAGCGAAAAAAGGCGGTGTTCAGCTCCACGCGGTCGTGGTCGAGCATGCGCACGATGATCTTCGACCGGGAGTTGTAGAGGCCGGTGCCGATGAGGCGCTGGCGGTGGTCCTTGACCTGCACGGCGTCGCCATCATTGGCGGGCGCGGTGAGGCGGAGAACCGAGTTGGAGTAGATCCAGGGATGGCCGGCAACAATGCGATCGGCTTCACCGGGCTTGAGAATGACAGTGGCTAGAGACATAGGCTTTGAATTGTAAACAGGGACCAAATAGCCGCCGAATCCCGGCGGAACCGGCGATCTAATCAGAGTGGCGGGCCAAGGTGAAGGGATTTGTCAGAGGCCAAGCGGGACGGTTCCCCCGTCGAATCCTTCCTCGTAGCCGCCGACGGGAGGCGGCGGATTCCCCCAAGGCGTGGAGCTTCCCTTGGTTCCATTGGGCGGCTTGATGTGTGGGGGCGAAGTTCGCCTCGTTCCGTCGGCAGCTACCCCAGATGACCATTGCCATGGGCGTTGCTTGGTGATGTCCTACGCCTACGTATGAATTCGCCTGCTGCGTCGTCCCGGCTCACCCTGACTTCCTGGCTGGTCATCGTCATCGCGGTCATCGGGTTCGCCTTTGATACGTATGAACTGCTGATGTTCCCGCTGATCGGCGGCCCGGCCGTGGCCGAACTGCTGCAATTGCCGGTGAACAATCCGGTCGTCACCGAGTGGCTTGGCAAGATGCTTTGGATCACGGCGCTCTGCGGCGGGGTGTTCGGGTTGCTGGGTGGCTGGCTCACCGACCGGCTGGGCCGGCGCACGGTCCTCGCGGGCAGCATCGCCCTGTATTCCTTTTCACCGGCCTTCGCCGCGATGAGCACCTCGGTTGAGCACTTTGTTCTCTTTCGTTCCGCCACCTTTGTGGGCGTCTGCGTGGAGTTTGTCGCGGCGATCACCTGGTTGTCAGAGCTGTTTCCCGACCGGCGTCAGAAGGAAAAGGTGCTCGGATGGACCCAGGCCTTTGCCTCGATTGGCGGTCTCATGGTCACCGGCGTGAACGCCTGGGTGATCACCCACGCCAACACGCTTCCGGCATTGCCGATTGCCGAGCCCTTCAATGCGCACGCCACCTGGAGGTACACGCTGTTGACCGGTCTCATGCCCGCGATTCCGATCGCCCTTCTGCTGCCCTTCGTGCCGGAATCGCAGGCGTGGCTGGCGCGTCGCAAGAATGGCACTCTGCGCCGCCCGAGCTTCGGTGAACTCTTTTCACCCGCCCTGTGCCGCACCACGCTGGTGACGGCCGCCCTTTCGGCCTGCGCGTATGCCGCGGCCTTCGGGGCGCTGCAGCTTACTCCCACGCGCATCGTTCCCGGCCTGGAGGATCTGGCCCCGCAGCGTGCGGTGCTCAAGCCCCTGCAGGATGAGGCACGGCAATTGAATCAGCTGTTGCTGACCAATCAGATTCCGGCCTTCAAGCAGGCGCTGGGGGATGTGCCGGGATTGCAGGAGCTGGCCGCGAAGCGCGTCCGCACCAAGCAGGCCATGGGACAGGCGCGACGGACGATGGAGAAGCCGTCCACTGCAGAGGAGGCCAAGGAAGGGTTGAAGACCCAGCTTACTGGTCTCACCAACGTGCTCACCGGACTCGACGCCAGGCTTGCCGAGGTAACGACATCACATCCCGAGGCCAAAAAGGCGGTGCTCGACCGAGAGAAGACCCTCGGGCTGCTTGCCGCGAACCGCGCGAAGCAGGAACCCGCCGACGACATCATCAAGAAGCGGGGCAACACGGTGCAGCTCTGGCAGGAGATGGGTGGCCTCGTGGGACGGATCGCGCTGGCGGTGCTCGTCGTGCTGGCGGTTCGTCGCCGCATGCTGATCCGGATCTTCCTCATTCCGGGAATCTTTCTGTTCGCGATCACCTACCTGGAACTCTACAAGTCGGCTCCGGAGTTCTTCGCCTGGGGCATTGCGGCCTGCGGATTTCTCACTGTGGCGCAGTTCAGCTACATGGGTGAGTTTCTGCCCAAGGTTTTCCCGGTCCACCTGCGCGGCACGGGCGGCAGCTTCGCCACCAACGTGGGCGGGCGCATGATCGGCACCTCGGCCGCCTTCCTGACCACCCAGCTCGCGGCCAACTTTGGCGGCAGCACCTTCGATCAGGTGGCCAAGGCCGCCGGCATCGTCGGCACGTCCGTCTTCATCCTCGGATTCGCGCTCAGCTTCCTGCTCCCCGAGCCGGTCGAGTCGGAGGAAGGGTGACCGAGAAGTCGAAGGTCGAAAGTCTCAAGTCGAAAGTCGGATGGCCGAAATCTGACTTTCGACCTTCGACTTGAGACTTTCGACTATTTGATTGCCGACACATGTGCCGAAACCACGCGCCATCCGGCGGGGAATCGGCGCCAGAACTGGCTTTGGCGGCCGCGTTGAGGGGTTCCGTCGGCGTTGGTGCGCTCGAACTCCACGGTGACCGAGCCGGTGTCGGTGCCAAAGGTAACCACGTCGCGTCGCACGGTCTTTCGCGCCAAACCCACTGCCGGACGCGCCTTGCGAAAGGCTTCTATCTCCGCGGTGCCGTAGAGGTTTTCCGTCGCACCGAAACGGATCACGTGCGGCGAGTCCCAGAACAGTTCCTGCAACACCGGGACATCATTCGCCACCAGCGCCGCCTCGTAGCGGTCGGAGGCGGCGGTGAGTTCGGCGCGGACGGCAGGAAGGTTGATGTCGGAGTCGCTCATCGCTCCAAGGGGATCGCGCCGCTGACCGTCGGGCAATCCCCGAAAACGCGCTGGCATCCAATCGCGGTTCACACCACCGTCGTTCTTACAGCCGACGCTCTCCGATTTTCTATCTTCGATCTCCCAGCTCCCAGCTTCGCATCCCGATGAACCTATACCTCCCGTCTCCCGAGCGTCGCCGATTCCTCAAGAGTCTGGCAGTGACGGCATCGCTGTTCGCCGTTCCGGGAGCC
>CANGMO010000269.1 GCA_947454295.1 Verrucomicrobiota bacterium
CCTGTCAGGAGTGGCGCTGGAGGCCGGGTTCTTCGGGTGCCTCCTGTTTCTGCTGTCGCGGGGTGACGTGAGTTTTGTCTGGCCCCTGACTGCGCTGAGCTTCGTTTTCTCGACCATCGCGGCGATCGTGTTTCTCGGCGAGCGCGTCACCGGCCTGCGCTGGGCCGGCATTGTGTTCATCCTCGCGGGCGCCGCGATCATCACCTACACCGAGAAGCAAAAGGAACGCGCCGAAGCCGCCGCCAAGCAGTCGGCCGCGGTGCGGTCGTAGCCGTCGCCGCACGCAGCGAATGAGCGGGCTCGCTTCCTTTCCGTCAGTTGATCAGCAGGACGCGAACGAGCATAGCGGCGTTTGACAGCTCCAGCTCCTCGATCACTTGGGAGTCACGGGCGCTGAAGTCGTTGCCGAGCGACGTCCAGCTTTTGCCGCCATCTGAGGACAACTCGATGCGATAGGTGTATCCGACGTCGAGTGTGATGCTGAACGCCATCCGCCTCGGCTCCAGTTGGAGGGATTCCGCATAGGGCGGCGGGGCGATCAACAAGGTTGGGGTGTTGGTGTAGCCGCTTCCTCGCGCCAACAAGGTCGCCCCGACGACGACCCCGTTGCTGAGGATGGTTGTGGCGTAGGCGCCGGTTCCGCCTCCCCCGAGGAATCGAATGGGAGAAAGGGTCGTGCCGTATCCGGAGCCCGGGTTGGTAATGAAAACCGGGGCCGCACCGGAGCCGTTGATGTCCGCGATTCCGGCGGCCTGAACGATCGGGGCTGAATCGGGTCGCTGCAGGAGCTGAATCCCTGGAAATCCCGAAACCGCGAGATTTGGGCCAGCCTCGACGAATGACAGGGCTTCCAGAGCGGCTGTTCCGTAGCCATGTCCGGCCCGGACTGCGTCGTCGAAGGTGGCACCCACGTTCGAATCCCAGACCCGAACCACGAGCGGAACAAACCCATTATATCCAAAATTGAAGCTGCCGAAGTGGAACTTCCCGTCGCTCTTCAGTGGACCCGCCGCGATGACAGTGTTGTGCAGCAGGATTTCCACCCGGCCGACATCCTTGGAAAGCGGTTGCCCTGACTCGTCGAGCACCAGCGGCCCGCCGAAGTTGCTCATCGACAAGATGGCCTTTGAGGACAGGGATTCGACCTCCGGTGCAAGGTTGGTTCGCACCACGCGAAACTCCAACGCGTCCCGGGAAGTTGGAATCGGGCGGGTCATCCGGTTGGCGTCCGCGAGAAATGGCTGGGCCAGGTTGGTCCACCGCTCCGTGCCGCGGGGCGTGGCCTGCAACTGGTAGTCGTAGCCCGGCACCACTCCAAGGGACGCGGCCCATTCGCTTACCTGTGCCGAGACACTTGGGACCTTGGCTGGAGGGGGAATCTGTAGGGTGGGCGGCTGGGTGTAGCTCGTTCCCGTCGCCAGGATGCGCACGCCGACCACCACCCCGTTGCTGAGAATGGTCCGCCCGCTGGCCCCGCTGCCGCCACCGCCATTGAATGTGACCGTCGCCAGTGCAGAGCCGTAACCGTGGCCCGGAGTGCGAACGATCGCGGAGGTGACCCAGGACTGCCGGATGGGAGGTTCGCCCAAAACGGCCACGGCATCGGGCAGTGACGGGGGTTCCGGATCCGGGGCGCGCTGCAGTTGGAGTCCTGGAAATCCCTGCTGACCAAATCGCGGGGCGCCATCGGAGACGAACAAGTCGAATACGGCCTCCGCAAATCCGTGGCCCTGCGCCTCGACCTCCCGGTAGGTGGCTCCGAGGCGTCGGTCCCAGACATGAACGGTGCAGGGGAGGTAGCTGCTGGTTTCGGCGCGAAGAGGGCCGAGGGCGAAGTAGCCATCCTCCGAAAGGCCTCCGCTGGTCTGGACCTCGTCTCCGAGAAGAATTTCGACACGACCCACGCCCGTCGACAGCAGCGCCCCCTTCTCGTCGAGGAGCGGTTGGAACAGCACGTTGCTGGCCTCGATCACCGCGGCGGGATCCTGCGCGCGCACGTGAGGGACCGCCCCGAGCAAGAGCATTCCGAGACTGCAGGCGCGAATGCCGCGGCGATGGATGCGCATGACGATGAGGGTTGAGAGATAACGAACTCCTTCGGTTTACCTTCCCCTTTTCGCCCGACATCGGATTCCACTCGACCTGGCTGCTGCCGCAGGTGCGCGGCGTGCGTTACTCCGGCGAGGTGGGGCCGCTGGCGTCGGGCTTGGGGAGAAGGGGGCGGAGGACCTCGAGCATCAGTTGGATGCGGCGGGGATTGGCCGGGTCCATGGTGTTGCCTTCGCGCACGGCCGGGCTGGGATCCTCGAGCGCGCGTTCCAGTGCGGCTACCAGGACGGGCAAGTCACCGTGCGACACGGCGAGCGCGTGCTTCTCCTCCTGTTCCAGTTTCATCGCACGCCGCGCAAGATCCAGCAGCAGGGCGCAGGGTTCGAGGCAGGGCAGGGCGGACTTGGCGGTGGCGTCGTCGGGGGCGAGGCCTTCGGTGGTCCACAGGCGCCGGCGGAGGCAGAATTGCTCGCCGCAGCAGGCTTGTACCGTCCGTGCCGCAAGCGGCGTCGGAAGGATCTGGGTAATCCGATACAGGCCGGTTTGGCGGGCGGTGAAGTCCTTGAAGTGCGTGATTGGCGGTGTGGGGAGCTGACCGGCGAACCAGTCGGGAACAGCACCGGGGTACAGCGCATCGATAGCCAGTCCGAGCTCGGGGAGGGTGCGGACCGTGTGCATCCAGCCGCCACGAAGGCCGGGCGCCGCCTTGTTGGGGCGGAAGGCGCCGCTGGCTGTGATGCGGGCGACCCGGCGCAATCCGGGGAGATCCACCGGCTCAAGTGAATTGGCGGGCAGGGCTGCTTCGGCGGCGTGTCGGAGCTCAAACCGGCCTCCATCCAGCCGTCGAATCCGGGTCTCCACAAAGTCGCGTTCTTCGCCGATCGAGTCTGCGAAAGCCTTGAGCGCCGGATTGACGTAGGCGGACATGTCGGGGGAATTCTACGCCGGTTTTGTCGGGGCGCGAATCGGATTTTGTGGGCTCGAGCGAATTGGGTCCTGGCAGCAAAAAGGCCGGGGAAGGGAATCCCCGGCCTCGCTCTGCTTGCTCGGCGCCAATCAGGCGCGCCAGCCGTGGTTCTCGCGAACCTGGATCATGGAGGCGAGGATGTTGTTCCAGGTCTCCTGGCGGTTGAGCATTTCGTTGGGGAACATGCAGCCGTCCCAGCAGATGTGGCGGATCTTCTTGGTGACCTTGCCGGCGTCGTCGCGCAGCCAGTAGCCGGCATCGCGCGCGACGTTCAGCTTGCCGTTCGGATCGGTGACCGGGCAGTGCTTGCCGGTCTTCTCGTGGTCGCCCGAGCCCTTCACGGTGGCGTCGTTCTGGGCCACGTGGAAGTCGATGGTCCAGGGACGCAGCGCGGCGGTCATCTTCTTCATCGCCTTGTGGAAGACCTCCGGTTCCCAGTGGAACTTCGCCGGCACGATGCGGTGGGCCTCCGGCGCGTTGTAGCCGAGGGTGTAGAGGAGCGTGTGGGCCATGTCCGCCTGGAAGCCCACGTACTTGGGCATGCCGACCGCCTCGAGGGTCTGGATCATGTACTTCCACGAGTGCATGCCGCCCCAGCAGATCTCGCCTTCCGCGGCGAGGCGCTCGCCGTGGTCGCGCGCCACCTTGCCGCCTTCGCGGATGGTCTGGGCGATGAGCTTGGTGTTGCCCTTGGGATCCTTGTCCCAATCTGTTACCGAGGCCGCAGTGTCGATGCGCACGACGCCGTAGGGGCGGACGCCGAGTTCGCGGAGCTTGGCGGCGATGCGGCAGGCCTTGGTGACGGCGGTCACCCAGTTCTTGCGCTGCGCCTCGCTGCCCATCGCGGAACCGTCAAACCACACCGGCGCCACCACCGAACCGACCACGAAGCCCTTGCTGCGGATCTTGTCGGCCAGCTTCTTGAGGTCGCTGTCGGAGATGTCGATGGAGATGTGCGGGTCGTAAAGGAACAGGTCCACGCCGTCGAACTTCACTCCGTTGACCTCCGCCTTGGCGGTGAGGTCGAGCATGGTGTCGAGGTCGATGAATGGTTCGGCGCCCGGGCTGCCCTTGCCGACGAGGCCGGGCCACATGGCGTTGTGAAGCTTGGGAAAATTATTGGCGGCGGGGGTGCTCATGATGGAGTGGAGATGCGTGGAGTAACTGCCGGAAAGCGGCGCGTCGGGCAAGCGGTTTTGCCGGAAACGGGCGGGAAATGAAGGGGGGCGCCTCGGTGATTTGCCGTCTTGGCTCCCGTCCGGCTTTTTGAGAGGCTTTCCCCAGTGATTCAATCCGCAGCTGAATTGGCCGAGCTGGCCGTGCGCATCCAGAGCGCTCCCTGGGTTTCGGTCGACACCGAGGCTGACAGCCTGCACGCGTATCCCGAGAAGCTCTGCCTGCTCCAGATCGCCATCCCGGATGGCGCCTATCTGGTGGATCCCCTCGCCGACGTCCACCTGGAGCCCATCTGGGAGGCGTTCGATCGGCACGAGCTGATCTTCCACGCCGCCGACTACGACCTGCACCTGCTTTCCAAGGGGCACAATTTCA
>CANGMO010000270.1 GCA_947454295.1 Verrucomicrobiota bacterium
CGCGAGGATGTCGCGGCCTCGCGTGAGGTGCAATTTGCCGTCGCGTACTTCCTTCCCGGCTATCGCATGCGGCAGTTGCTTCGCAGCGTGGCGGCGCGTGGAACACGGGTCCAGATTCTCGTGCCGGGACGGTCCGACGTGGCGGTGGCTCTTCGCGCCGCACGGCACCTCTACGGGAGTCTCATGAGGGCGGGTGTGGAAATCTGGGAGTACCAGCCCCAGGTGCTTCACGTGAAATTGTTCCTCGCCAATCGCGCCGCCTACGTCGGGTCCTCAAACCTCGACACCCGGAGTCTGCACATCAACTACGAGCTCATGCTGCGCCTGACCGACCCCGATCTGGTGGCGCAGGGACAATCGATGTTCACCGAGTTGCGTGCGCGGGCTGTCCGCATCGATCCGCAGGCGTGGGCGGCGTCCCGCTCTTGGCTCGAACGCTGGCGGGACCAGTGGGCTTTTTGGATTCTCTCCCGCGCCGATCCCTACGTCACGCGGTGGCTGGCCATGGGGCCCCGTTGAAGCAGGGGCCCCGGCCCCTTCAGGCCTGGACCAGTGACCGGGAACCCTTTCCGACCAGCCTGCGTGCCACCAGGAGACTGCCGGCCAGGAGCCCCATGCTGAGCAGCCCGAGGGCGCAGGCGACGCCCGGTGCGCCGGGATCGATTCGGCCCATGAGCTGCCAGATTTGCTTGGTGATCGGGTAGAAGCGATCGCGCTGCGCCAGCAGGATGCTGTCGCTGACTTCCAGCATGGCAAAGGCAAAGGTCAGGATCATCCCGGCAATCAGGTGCGCCCCGATGAGCGGTATCGTGATGCGGAGAAAAGTGCGGAGCGGGCGGGCTCCGAGCATCGCGCTGGCCTCCTCCAAGGCCGGGCTCATCAACTCGAATCCCGCCACCGCCGCGCGCACCATGTACGGCAGGCGCCGCACGGCGTAGCTGATTACCAACAGAAATGTGGGATTTGTACGGGGATCGAGCCACGCGTCCAGGCGTGGGTGGTGCTTTTCGCTAACCTCGAATCCGGCGAAGTAGCCAAACGCGAGAACCAGTCCAGGAACGGCGAGCGGCAGCATGGCCAGGGTGTCGAGAAGTCCGGACATCCGGCCGGCACGACGGCTCACCAGCCAGCCAATCCCCAATCCCAGGCCCAGGTCCACCAGGCTGCTGAGTCCCGCGTAGACAAAACTGTTCCGGACCGAAGAGGCCGTCAGCCCATGGCTCGCCACTTCCCTGAAGTTCGCGAGCGTCCAGGCATCCGGAAGCGGGCTGAAGAACCAGTGACTGGAAAACGCCACGAGGCCCACCGACAGATGCGGCAGTATCGAAATGCCCACCAGGAGCCCAACGGATCCCCAAATGCCGATGGTTCGCATCAGTCCCGCTTCGGGCAGTGCCGGACGCGATCCCCGGGACGGAACCGATTGCACCGTTGCTGTGGCAAATCGCCGCGTTGCGAGGAACACCAGCGTGATCAGTCCCAACAGCGCAGCAACCAGGGCATACCCCTGCGAACTGGAGTTCAGGTCGTTCAGCGAGTCGAAAATCTGCACTGGAATGACGCGGCTGTATCCGGTGATCAGTGGCGTTCCCAGATCGGTCAGGGCCCCAATCCAGACCACCATCGCGCCCGCCACCCACCCCGGCCGCACTAGCGGCAGGGTAATGGTCCGAAACTCCCGCCAACGTGACGCACCGAGGCTGGCTGCACTTTCTCCCAACGACGGATCCACCTGGGTCATGGCGGCCGACACGGTGAGGAACAGCACCGGATACCCGTGCAACACCTGCAGGAGGACAATCGCGGAAACCCCGCCTGAGGCGAGCCAGTCCAGGGGCGACGCCGGGTTCATCCAGCCATGATGAATCAGGAAAAGATTGATCGCCCCAAAACGGGCAAACAGCTGCTGGAGGCCGATGGCGGCGACGAACGGCGGCAGAAGAATTGGTGCCAGCAGCAGCGCCGTGAGCACTGGCTTTCCGGCAAATCTCCAGCGAGACAAAGTCCAGGCGAGAGCGAACGCGATGGCGGAGGCCAAGATCACCGTGGCGGTGGCGATCAGGATGGAATTCAGAAACGACGTCCGCAGCAGTGGATTTCCGAAGACTTGTACAAGGGGATTTGCCACCGGATCGCCGGCCAGCCCGAGAGAGTGCCGCAGGGTGAAGCCGAGCGGATAGAGCAGGAACACCGCAAAAAAGAGGAAGAGCACGACGTACAGCGCCGTTTCGGGCAATCGTCGTGTCCTTCGCGACATGGCGCCACCAAGCGTGCCCTCCTCGTGGTGTCAACGGCGAGCGCGAAGATGCCGCATCCGCCCGGTGAACTCGGATCACGTGTCACTTGACGGTCGAGCGGCCGATCAGCACGCTTCGGGGGTCGTTGGGCGGGCGTAGCTCAATGGTAGAGTTCTAGTCTTCCAAACTAGCCATACGGGTTCGATTCCCGTCGCCCGCTCCAGTCGCGTTCCATCCGCGGGGAACGTTTGTCTGCGTCAGCTCCCAACCGCCGTCCGACTCCACGTTGACGCGGGCTCTGGCACGCAGGTGCGTGTGGTTTTAACTCTGCAACGGCGGCATTCAGCACTCCATTCCTCATGCCTCCGACCCCTGAAAAACCGGATGACGCGGCGCCGCAGAAACCCCTGCGCACTTGGCGCCCCGAGGAGGATCGTCCCAGCAAGCTGTTTCAGTGGGCGGTGAATCTGCCCGACAAGTTCACCTCACGGAAATTCAACGGATATCAGCTCTTTCTGGTGATCTTTCTCGGGGTTTTGTTCTACGTGCTCGTTCTGGAGCGCTTTGGCGATTGAGGGGCGTTGCCTCCTTACGGCTGCTTTTGATCTTTCGTTGATTCCACTCTTGGAGCAGGATGCGACGCGTGGATTCCGTCACTGGCATTGGCGTCGGCTCTGGCGTCGGTCGTTTCAGTCCGAATGGGCCCCATGACGCATCGGCACTGGTCAGGCTGTACGAGCCAATGTTTGCCGCCCGGGTCGTTGACCAGGTGGAAATGGAGCTCGTCAACCGAGGCGAGGCGTTCTTCCACGTCGGTGGTGCCGGTCACGAGGCCAGCGCGGTGCTGGCCACCCATCTGGGCCCGCAGGACTGGCTGCATCTTCACTATCGCGACAAGGCCCTGATGCTGGCCCGCGGTATCACCGCGGAAATGTTCTTCCACAGCTCCCTCTGTACTGCGGAGTCCCACTCCGCGGGACGGCAAATGAGCGCGCATCTAAGCGCTCCGCACCTGCAGGTTCTGAGCCTTGTCGGGCCGGTCGGCAACAATGCGTTGCAGGCCGTCGGCGTTGCCCAGGAGGTTCGGAATCGCCCCGGGGCTCCGGTCGTGGTGTGTTCGGTTGGCGATGGCACCAGCCAGCAGGGCGAATTCCTTGAAGCGGTGTCCGAGGCGGTTCGCTCCCAGGCGCCGGTGCTCTTTTGGATCGAGGACAATGGTCTCGCCATCTCCACTCACACCCGCGGCGCCACCCTTTATGACCTTCCTGACGGGCCGGCCCGCGAGTTTCTTGGCCTCCCGATTCATCGTCTCGACGGCCGAGATCCCATTGCCTGCCTGAAAACCGCCGGCGATCTGGTGCAGTCGGTGCGGCAGACCCGTGGCCCGGTCCTGGCCGTTTTTCGCGTCGAACGACTGACCCATCACACCAACGCCGATGACGAACGCGTGTATCGCAGCGAGGGGGAACGACGCGAGGTGCGGGCGGCAGGGGATCCACTCTCGGCCATGCGTGCTGCGGTGGTGGCTGCCGGAATGGATGAGCGGGATCTGCTGAACCTTGAGTCCAATTGGACCTCCGAGGTGCGCGCCGCCGCCGATCGTGCCCTGTGTGCCCCCAACCCCGAGGTCAACCTGGACGCCCGCGAGCCACTTTCGCCCGCGTGGCAATCGCGTCCCGAACACTCCGGGGCAGGGGATGCGGGTGCCGAGTCGACTCGTTCCACCATGTTGGAGGCAATGCGCGAGGTGCTGCGGGCACGTCTTCATGCGGATCCACGTGTCACCGTATCGGGCCAGGATTTGGAGGATCCGAAGGGCGATGTCTTTGGGTTGACCCGCGGCCTTTCGACCGCGTTCCCCGGACGGGTCCGTAATTCCCCGCTCGCTGAAAGCACCATTGCCGGCGTGGGAATCGGACGTGCCCTGGCTGGGGGGCGCCCGGTGGCGTGCATTCAGTTCGCAGATTTTCTGCCGATCGCCTTCAACCAGATCGTCAGCGAGATGGGTTCCATGTTCTGGCGTACCGCGGGCGGATGGCGGGTTCCCATGCTTTTGATGGCCCCGTGCGGTGGGTATCGCCCCGGCCTGGGCCCCTTTCACGCGCAGACCTTCGAATCCCTGCTCGCGCATGTGCCCGGAATTGATGTCGCCATTCCCAGCACGGCTGCGGATGCGGCGGGCCTGCTTAATGCGGCCTTCGAATCCGGTCGTCCCACGGTCTTCCTGTACCCCAAGGTCTGCCTGAACGATCCCGCCCTCGCAACGGTGGGCAGTCCGCAATTCCACTGGGTCAAGCCGGGCGTCGCCCGTCGGGTGCGGAAGGGCGA
>CANGMO010000271.1 GCA_947454295.1 Verrucomicrobiota bacterium
CTGCCACCGGGTGCAACCCGTCTTGAGACCCTTCCCGAGTTGCGGTCATGATCCGGTTTCGCGGCCGGCGCGTGCTGCTCGACATCGAAGGCACCACCTCGGACATCGCCTTCGTCCGCGACGTCCTCTTTCCCTATGCCCACCGGGAAGTGGGCGCCTTTCTCACCGCGAATTCCGGTCAGCCGGCGGTGCTTCAAGCTTTGGAACAGATGGCCCGCGACGCAGGCGCCGCGGGGTTCTCCAGCTGGTGCCCGAGGACTCTCGATCCCTCGAGCCAGCGGGCCTGGGTTTGCGCGGAAGTCCGGCGGCTCATCAAATCCGATTCCAAAACAACCGGGCTGAAGACGCTCCAGGGACTCATCTGGGCGGCCGGGTATCGCGACGGCACGCTCCGGGCCCACGTATATCCCGAGGTACCCAACGCCTTGGTTCGCTGGCGGCAGGCCGGCCTATCCCTCGCGATCTACTCCTCGGGAAGCATTGCTGCCCAGAAGCTGTTCTTCGGTCACACCATAGCCGGAGACCTGACCCACCATCTGTCGGGCTATTTCGATACCACCTCGGGCCCCAAACGATCCGCGGACAGCTACCATCGCATTGTCGAAGCCTCGGCATTGAAGGCTGCCGACATCCTGTTTCTGAGCGACATCCCTGAGGAGCTCGATGCCGCGCGCCTGGCAGGCCTGGAAACCGGACTGGTGGTGCGGCCCGGAAATGCGCCAGTCGGCCAACCTGCACATCCGGTGGTGACCACACTGGATGACGTCGAGGTGAGCTGCTTCGTGGCAGCCTGAACCGCCGACGCGTCCGGGCCTAGCGATACAATCGCTTCAAGGCGGTGGCATTGGCGCGGCAGACGCCCCGCTCGGTCACCAGCCCCGTGATCCAACGCGCCGGGGTCACATCGAACGCATCATTGCGAGCAGCCACCGAGGGCGGCGTCACCCGCACCTCACCTAGCCGACCGCCCGTTCCAGCACCGACCACGTGCGTGACCTCTTTGGGTCCTCGCTCCTCGATGGGGATTTCCTTCACGCCATCCTGAAGCGTCCAGTCGATGGTGGTCCCCGGAAACACGACGTAAAACGGAACCTGGTGAGCACGCGCCGCCACGGCCTTCAGATAGGTGCCTATCTTGTTGGCGGCATCGCCGCGGGCGGTAACGCGGTCCGCGCCGACCAGCACCAGATCCACCATGCCGCGCTGCAGCAGGTGACCGGACTCGTTATCGACGACGACGGTCAGCGGAATCCCCTTCTCCCCCAACTCCCACGCGGTGAGGGCGGCGCCCTGGTTGCGCGGGCGGGTTTCGGAAACCCAAACGTGAATGGGAATGCCGGCCTCCTTCGCGAGATACATCGGCGCGGTGGCGGTGCCCCAGCCGAGGGTTCCCAGACGCCCAGCGTTGCAGTGGGTCAGCACCTGCACCGGACCCGATCGCCCCTTGCGCTCCCACGCGGCCTTGATGAGGTCGAGACCATGCTCGCCGATACGTCGATTCGTCGTGATGTCCTCGGCCCGCATGCGAATCGCCTCCGCATACGCCGCCGCCGCACGCTCAGCCGGTGGCAACGGCGCGAGATGCGCGCGCATGGTCTCGAGCGCCCAGCGCAGATTTACCGCGGTGGGTCGCGTGTTCATCAGCGTGCGGAAGGCGCGATCCAACGCGGCATCGGTCGCACTCACCCGCATGGCGAGCGCCACGCCAAAGGCCGCACTGACCCCGATCAAGGGCGCTCCGCGGACCCTCATGGTCACGATTGCCTCCGCCGTTTGTTCCAGCGTGGTCAATCGTCGCACGACGGTCTCGTGGGGCAGACGCGTCTGATCGAGAATGCAGACGGTGCGGCCATCGCTCGCCAGCCACAGGGTGCCGTCGATTTCCTCAGGAGGACGACGCGAGGTCTTGGACTTGGAAATGGGCATGGGGGGCAACCAGGAGCGACTCAGGATCCCTGAAGCTTCAGCAGGCGTTCCCCCGCGGCATGCAAGGTTTCCTCCTTCTTGGCGAAGTGGAACCGAATCAGGTGATCGACCGGCTCACGGAAGAAGCTCGATCCGGGAACGCCCGCCACACCGATCTCACGCGTCATCCACTCGGCCACCTCAACATCGGATCCGCGATTGAGCGGCCGTACGTCCACCTGCACGTAGTAGGCGCCCTGGGGTTCAGTGAATGGCAGACCGGTTCGGCGAAGGTAGCTCAGAAACACGTCGCGTTTTGCGGTGTACTGGGCCTGCAGCCCGGCATAGTAGGAATCCGGCATTTCCAGTCCGGCCACCGCGGCCTCCTGCAGCGGCGCCGCGGCACCGACGGTCAGGAAATCATGAACCTTGCGCGCCTGGGCGATGACCTCCGGGGCCGCATGGACGTAACCGAGCCGCCAGCCGGTGATCGAATAGGTCTTGGACAACGAACTGCAGGTGATGGTCCGCGCCGCAGCGCCCGGAAGGGCTGCCGCGTGCACATGACGATGCGGCTCGAAGACGATGTGCTCGTACGGCTCGTCCATCACCACAAAGGTGTCATGACGTTCCGCCAGGGCGAGGATGTGGAGCAGCTCCTCGCGGGTGAACACCTTGCCGGTGGGATTGGACGGATTGCAGACGATGATCGCCTTCGGCTTC
The DNA here is from genome assembly GCA_947454295.1 of Verrucomicrobiota bacterium. Lineage (GTDB taxonomy): Bacteria > Verrucomicrobiota > Verrucomicrobiia > Limisphaerales > UBA9464 > CAIVQB01. The sequence continues at coordinate 2,629 of CANGMO010000271.1, forward strand.
TGCGCAAACGCATGTTCGAGCTCGGCGGGGTCGTAGGAAAAATGCGGCGGACGCAGCGGGACGAAGATCGGTTCCGCCCCCGACAGAATCGCATCGGCGGCGTAGTTCTCGTAGAATGGCGAGAACACCACGACGCGGTCCCCCGGATTGCAGGCGGTCATCAGCGCCACCATCATCGCCTCGGTGCTGCCGCAGGTGACCACCAGATCGCGGTCTGGATCAACGGCCATGCCCGAGAAGCGCTGGATCTTCCGGGCAAGTGCCTGTCGAAAGGCAGGAGCGCCCCAGGTCACTGCATATTGATGGAATGGCCCACGGGTCGCACGCTCCAACGCGGCGAGCAAGGGTTCAGGCGGATCGAAGTCCGGAAATCCCTGAGCGAGATTGATGGCGTTGTGCCGTGTGGCCAGCCGGGACATTCCCCGAATGACCGACTCGGTGAACCCCTGGAGACGGGTGGCGGTGGCGGGCATGGAAGTAGGGAACGAAAGTCAGCGCGCGATGCCACGGCGCGTCGGCCGTCCAAGGCAACGGCGCCGGGAGGCGCTCAGCCCTCGATGGTGCTCATCTCAACGGGATCCACCTGGACGCCGTGCTTGCGGAACCACTTGACCGCGTCGTTGATGGTCTTCGCCTCGCCCTCGAGTTCCAGCGCGATCACCCCGATCTCATTGGTCACGCTGGAATTCCGGATGTTGAAGACGAGATCAAACTTGCGGCTCATCCCCCAGATCAATGGCTTGGTGGTGCTCTCACCACCGAAGGTCAACCAAAGGCGCCGCTTTTCGCGGGAAGGACGGGCGGCGCGGCGAGTGGGCTTCTTGGGCATGGAATGATTGGATGAGCGTTGCGTGCGGACGGGAGGAGTGAAGCGCAAGACGGACCAAGGCTCAATGCCGGACTCGATGCATGTCCTGACGGCGGCCGCGGCATGCGATGGCCACCGACGCGGATCCATCGTCAGGTTTCAACGCGTTCAGATCTTCCAACCCGTCAACACACCGCAATGAACGGCGGTGGGCACCGCCGCATCTTGGCAACGCAGGCCGGCTTCGGACATCCACTCCCGGTATTCCGCCGCGCTGTAGGCGCGTCCCTCGGTCAGCGAGAACAACGCCGCCGAGTACAAGGCGATTGGCAGCGGCCCGCCGAGGTCATCGTCGAGAAACACATCGTGAATCCACAGACGGCCACCGGTCGGCAGGGCGGCGGCGCACCGTCCCACCAGCTCCCGGCACTGGGGCAAATCCCAATCGTGAAGGATGTTCGACAGCAGGATGGCCTGGGCGCGGGGCAGAGGCGCGGTGAACATGTCCCCGGGCTGCAGTTTGAGACGGTCCCTCACCCCGGCGGCGTCAGCGAACTCCGCGGCGACCTTCAGCACTTCGGGGCGATCCAGAATGGTGGCGGTCAGCTTGGGACTCGTTTGCAGGAGGGCGATGGCATAGAGCCCGGTGCCGCCCCCGACATCGAGCAGATGCTGCACGCCCCCGAGATCGAGACGCGACGCCATGAACGGCGCGACATTCTTGGCGCGTCCCGCGAGGGCGAGGGTCAGGGAGCGGGCGGATGCCTCCTGTTCCATGGCCGATTCCAGTCCGTCGCGAAAAATGAACGCCGCCCCCTTTCCCTTGTCGTCGGCGCCGGAGGGCCGGTCCGTGCGCAGCCGCTCGACGAGCGCCAGCACCCCCGGAGCCTGCGCGGCGAGGCTGCCGTAGTCGCCCACATAGAATGCCCCGCCAGGCACCAAATGCTCGCGGGACATCGCCGTCAGCTCCAGTCGAGCCTCCGCCCCCCGGCCCACCGTGCCCATGGCCCGTAGTGCGGTGATGAGCACATTCGCCGCCCGCGGTGCGAGCCCCAGTGTGGAGGCAAGCTCGGAAAGTGTTTGAGGCCGCTCCGCCAGCGCGGTGAACACTCCCAGATGAGCCAC
>CANGMO010000272.1 GCA_947454295.1 Verrucomicrobiota bacterium
CGTCAAATGATCTCGTTCTTCAACTGGAGCGATGTGCCGGTACGCCGGGTGGTTCCGATCCGCGGGAGGTCTCAACTGACCGATTTCTGGACGGGAGAGAGGCTGGGAGTTCACGATAGGGAGTTTCCGATAGAATCCCTGCCGCCCCGCTCCGCCCGGCTGATTGAAGTCGTGCCCGCCCGCTAGAATCAGGTGGACCTGGCTCGGATGAATCCCCGACCCGGGCTGGACTTGGAGGCGATGGTTCGCGCACCCTGCGGGAACCATGCTTCCCCGATTCCGCTTCCTGACGCTTGCCGTAGCGTCGTTGACCCTCCTGGCCGCGGCGCACGCCGAGATCCATCTGCCCGCTGGATTCAGCGTGGAAACGGTCGCTGGTTCGGAAGCGGTCAGCGAGCCGCTCGATCTGACCTTCGCGCCGGATGGCTCGGCCTGGGTGACCGGCCGCGCCGGCGATCTGTGGCGTGTCGATACTGCCACCCACACCACGCACCGGGTGGGCGGCGTGAAGACGGACGTCAGCGGCGATCGCGGCCTCCATGGCGTGGCGCTGCATCCTGACTTTCCGCGCGTGCCGCAGGTGTTCCTTTCCTATCACGACGCCAATCATTCGCCGTCGCAGTACCTCGCCAAAGTCTCCCGGTTCAACGTGGTGGGCGAGGGGGCCAAGGCGGCCCTGGATCCCGCCAGCGAGACCACGCTGATTGAGTGGGTTGGCGACCTGGCCGGGCAGCATATCGGCGGCGCCCTGCTGGCGCATCCAACCGAGCGGTTGCTCTACATCACCACCGGCGAAAACAACCAGAACTCGCGCATCAAGCAGTACTGCGATGACCCGGAGAACAAGGCGCAGTCGCTGCGCGACCTCCGCGGCAAGGTGCTGCGTATCGGATTCGACGGATCGATTCCCACCAACAATCCGCACTCCGCCACCCCGGATGCCCTCGGCGCCATCTTCACACGTGGGCATCGGCAGCCGTGGCAGCTCGATTTTGATGCGGCCACCGGATTCATCATTGAGGCGGAGAACGGCGGGGATCTCACGGATGATTTCGACGAGGTGAACCGCATCGTTCCGGGCGCCAACTTTGGCTGGCCGCGAGTGTTCGGCGATGGCTGGTCCACCTCGGGTCGCACCAACCGGATCGAGGGATTTGTTTCCCCGTGGTTCGCCTACAAGCGCAACACCGGCGCCTCCTGCACCGGGGCGACCATCTATCGCGCCCCGGCCGCCGGCGGTGGATTCCCTGCGAAGTACCAGGGCACGCTCTTCTATGCGGATTTCTCCCGGAAGTCGGTGCGCACGGCGCCGCTGGATCCGGCAACCGGCAAGCCCGGCGAAAGCGAACCCTTCATGCAGGGTGGAACGGCAGGCGCGGTGGCCCTGCGCACGGGACCGGACGGCGCGCTCTATTTCATCACCCACGGCGGCGCGACCAAGGCGTCGACCAATGACGCCGTCGTGCGCGTGGTGTGGAAGCCGTGAGGCTCGGAGCGATGGTTCACGGGGTGCAGAGTTGAAGGGTTAAAGGGGTGGAATGCAAATGGGGCGCGTCAGCGCCCGATTGAGGTTTGCCCTTGTTGACAATAGCCCCGGCCTTCAGGCCGGGGATTGGGGACGAACATGACACGAGTCCCAGAGGGACGACAGCCCCCCCCTGCCGTCCCTGGGGGACTCAACAAAATTACCCACACGCAAGCCCCAGCCTAAAGGCCGGGGCTATTTTCAATAGCTTCGCAAACGAGGCACTCCCAGGCGAATATCGCAGCTCCGAACTCAGCGAATCGACGCCCAGCTGGACCGACCCTGCACAGCTGCGTGAAAGGCTGCCGGTCGGCCTTCGTGCTTCAACAGGGCCTGTGGGCTGGACGCCGCCAGGGGGCTCTGGGATCGTTTTCCGGTGCCCGCGGGGTGCGACTCGTACCAGTTGATTCGCACCGCGGCAGACCGTTTGACCGCCTTGTTCCCCTTGCCGTGAGTCCATGAAATTCGGAGGAAGCGCCATCGTATGGGGTTCGTTGATCGCCTTGGTCGGCTTGATCGGACTGCTGATGTTGAACTCGCGGCGTCCCGCCGCAGTTCGAGCCAAAGCGTCGCTGATGGTGTTCTGTGCCGTCAGCCTGAAGGGCCCGCTTGAGGCGACGGCCAGGGAGTACGAGCGCGAGACAGGCGTCTCCATCCAGATCCAATACGGTGGCTCCGGAACGTTGCTGGGCAATTTGAAGGTGGCGCAGAAGGGGGATCTGTTCATCGCGGCGGACGGCAGTTTCATTGATCTGGGGCGGTCCAATCGATTGCTTGGCGACGTGTTGCCCCTCGCGCATCTCCATCCGGTGCTCGCCGTGGCACGGGGCAATCCCCGGGGACTTCACGGCCTCGAGGACTTGCTGCGTCCCGAGGTTCGTGTGTCGCTCGCCAATCCCGACTCGGTGGCCATCGGCGCCGCCACCCGCCGAGCGCTCACGCCCTCGGGAAAATGGGAGCCCATCGCCGCACGGGCGACAGTGTTCAAGCCGACGGTCAATGACGTCGCCAATGACCTCAAACTGGGAAGCGTCGATGCCGGGGTCGTGTGGGACGTCACGATTCACCAATATCCGGAGTTGGAGGCCATTGAGGTTCCGGAATTTCGCGGCGTCTCATCCGATGCGGCGGTCGCCGTGCTGGCGTTCAGCGCTCAGTCCTCGGAATCCCTGAACTTCGCGCGCTACCTGGCGGCGTCGGACCGCGGCCTCCGGCATTTTGCCGCCGTCGGATTCAACGTGGTGGCGGGCAACCGCTGGAGCTCGGAGCCTGCCCGGTGACCGCCCCCAAGCCATTCGTCGCGCCGGCCGAAGCCGGGGCAACCGGCTCGCAACGGCGAGCGGACCGACGGTTCGTCGTTTGCCTGGTTGTGCTGGGCGGCACCTACGTGGCGTTGCTCGTCGCCACTCTCCTGGCGGATGTTGTTTTCACGACTCCCGGGCATTTGTGGCGGGCGCTGGGCAGTCCCGAGATTCGTTACGCCATTCGCCTGAGTTTGCTGAGCAGCTCGATCACCACGCTGCTGTCGCTCTGGGTGGCAGTGCCCCTGGGATACCTGATGGCGCGGACCCGCTTCCGCGGCCGGGTGGTGGTCGATGCGATTCTCGACATTCCCATTGTGCTGCCCCCGCTGGTGATCGGCCTCAGCCTGCTGATCCTGTTTCAAGCCCCGCCGTTGCGTGCGCTGGAACGCGTGTTTCCCGTCACCTATGCAGTGCCAAGCATCATCCTGGCGCAGTTCATGGTCGCCTGCGCGTTTGCGGTGCGAACGATGCGCGCGACGTTCGAGCAAATCAGTCCGCGATGCGAACAGGTGGCGCTGACACTCGGCTGCACCCAGTCGCAGGCGTTCTGGATGGTCGTCCTGCCAGCCGCCCGTCAGGGCCTGCTGACCGCCGCCACGCTCGCCTGGGCCCGGTCCCTGGGAGAATTTGGTCCCATTCTGGTGTTCTCCGGAGCCACCCGCATGAAGACCGAAGTGCTGACTACCTCCGTCTTCCTCGAACTGAGCGTCGGCAATCTGGAGGGAGCGGTTGCGGTGTCGCTCATCATGGTGGCCGCGGCGATCGTGGTGCTGGTGCTGATGCGCACCTGGGGCGGGGAGCGTTCTCGGAATTCGTCCACATAATGCCGTGATCGCCCTTCAACAAGTCACCCTCAAGCTTGGTGCCTTTGAGCTTCGCGACATCGCGTTCGAGGTCGAGGCCGGCAGTCACACCGTGCTCATGGGGAGAACCGGGGCGGGCAAGACGACGCTCCTCGAGGCGATCTGCGGATTGCGTCGGATCTCCAGCGGACGGGTGATCCTCGGCGGGCGCGACGTGACTGAAGCGCCGCCCGGCGCCCGGGGTATCGGTTTCGTGCCGCAGGATGGAGCGTTGTTCCAGCATCTCACCGTGCGCGAGCACCTCGCGTTTTCCCTGAAGGTGCGCGAATGGGAGCTCCAGCGAATGGAGTCTCGTGTGATGGAGCTGTCGGACTGGCTGGGATTGGGGGCGCTCCTGGACCGAACTCCCGCGGGGCTCTCCGGTGGCGAAGCGCAGCGGGTGGCGCTGGGTCGCGCGATTGCGTCGAGTCCGGAAGTCCTGTGTCTCGATGAGCCTCTCAGCGCGCTGGACGACGAAACCCGCGCCGAGGTTTGCGGGGTCCTGACGGAACTTCGGGAACGCACCCACATCACCATCCTGCATATCACACACAACCGGCATGAAGCCGATCGGCTTGCTGATCGCGTTCTGGTGCTGCGTGACGGGCGCGTCGGCGTGGAGTCCTCATCGGTGTGACTCATGCAATCGGGGTAGCCGCCGACCATAGGAGGCGGATGCCGCCCCAGGTCAAGTGGCCCCCAAAGTCCCAACGTGGAATCTCCACGCATGGGGCCCCGTCCGCCTCGTTCCCTCGGCGGCTACGAACGGAACGCCACCGCGCGTGGCAGCCCGTTCGTAGTCCCGCATTCATGCGGTTCCGGTAGCCGCCGACGTGAGGAGGCGGATGGCCCTCAGGTCAAGTGCCCCCCAAAGTCCC
>CANGMO010000273.1 GCA_947454295.1 Verrucomicrobiota bacterium
GCCTTCAGGCGGCCCTCGCATCGACACGCACCCCCATTCGCGTTTTTTTTCGGCGCTGGGTGAACCCGCCGTTTGGGTGGTTCACGGAGCCGGCTGAAGCCGGGACTCCGAACTGGCTGGACTAACTCGGAAGACCGTCCAAGACCGCAACTCCATAGCGGCGGCTGGCTCAGGGCGACGGCGCAGGCAGGGGCTCCACCAGATCGAATCCGGTGTGATGCGTGTGCCACGGCGGGGAATAGAGCGGCCTCAGCCCCATCGGCACGGAGGCGTTGAATGGATGGGCGCTGAAGGCATCGTTTCCGCGAAAAGGGATGCGGTTCACCGAGCTCACAAACACGAGACTGTTCGCGGAGCCCTCCTCGGTCGACACGCCGACTACGCCGTCGCCCCGTCCGCGTCGAACCTCCAGACGCAGCGCGTGCTGCGCCGCGCTCTTCACCTGAAGGAGAAGATCGCTTCGATTGAGACGAATCACCGTCGGCACGGGAACTTCCGTCAATCGCATCGGTCCCGGCGTCCAAATCCAGAGGCGGGCCCGATCGCCCGGCGTTCCCGCAATGGAGGCAATCCAGAAGGGATCCCGTGACTCGAAGTCGATGATCCGACGGGCGGCGGAAAGACGCCAGGCGGTGGAGATCATCCCGAGGAACAACACCATGCCGGCGAGAACCAGCGCACGTCGCCTTCGTGTTGCGGATCGGAAGAGGCGCATCACGGAGACGGCATTGCAGCCTGGGAACCCGATGCGGGCTTCACCTCCGCAAAGCTGATGGAACGAGGGCCCCAAAAGGGACTGTACACCGGCATGACCTCCATCGGGGCTCCATGGGGAAAGGTGGTCGGCATGAAGAAATCCACGGGCATTCCCGGAATCCGGCTCCGGCTCAGGAAGACCGCCGTATTCGTCTGACCCGCCTTCAGCGCCAGGTGTGCCGTTCCCGTGGAGTCGCCGGTCATGTGGACCGTGAGGTCACGATTGCCCCGGCTACGAACTGCGAGGAGGAGGGACTTCCGGTCCAGTTTCAAGGACACAGGAATTCCCAGGTTCGTCCTCAGGGTGGCCGTCGAAGTCCAAATCCAGATCTCTGCGGTATCCCCCTCGGCGCCGTCGATGGAAGCCGTCCACACCGGGCGTTCGGCCGTCAGGGTCAACGTCCTCGAGCCCTGCTGCAGGCGCAGGAGCATCATGAAGGTCAGTGACGTCCCCAGGAGCATCGACAGCCCGAACACCGCGAACACCACGTGGCGACGCTTCATGGGGTGGAACGATTCATCGGCGAAACCCTTTCGCAACGATCCCGCCGGTCAAGCGTCCTCTCCCGTATCGATGGCGGAAAACCAGACACGGGCCGCGGGCATCGCCTGGAGGATGGTGTCGCGACCGTCGGATCCGAGAACCAGCAATGCCGTGGACAAGGCATCCGAGTCTGCCGCCAGCGGACACGCCACCGCGGCCATGCGCGGCCCCGGAACCGGCTCGCCGCTGCGGGGATCCATCACATGCCCCCGTCGAATACCACCCACCTCCCTCGTTCGCCCCCAGGTGGCTGATACCGAAAGCGATTCCTCCCGCAGTTCAGCGGCCTCGCCCGTGGCCAGCGCGACTTTCCACACCGGGGAATCCGGTGGCTGTCCAATCGCCACAATGGAACTGGTGCCTCCGTGCAACAGGGCCGAGAGGACCCCCGCTTCGCGCAACAGGTCAGCCGCCCGGTCGAGCGCGTAGCCCTTGCCGAGGGCCCCAAGATCGAGACGCATCCCGGGTTGCGTGAAGCGGACGGTGAGTGCGGCCGAATCCAATTCCAGGAGGCTAGCGCCACAGAGGACCGCGGTCGGGACCGAGGCATCCTCGGAATCGGCCTCATGAAAACCCCACGCCCGCATCCAGGCGCCAGCGGTGATGTCGAAGGCTCCCTCGGTGGCGTTCGAGAGCTGCATCGCCCGCCGAATCAGGCCAAAGACCTCCGGCGCGACGCGCACCGGACCCAGGCCCGCTCCGGCATTGATTCGTGCAACGTCGGTGTGGGGGCGAAAGAGACTGAGCTGATTCTCGATCCGCTCCACCTCATCCAGGGCCTCCTCCGCCGCCGCGCGAAGGACCGCACGATTCGCACCGTGAAGCGCGAACTCGAATCGCGTGGCCATCGCCTCGCGCGCCACCAGGACCGGCGTTGGAATCGCATCAGCCATTTGCTTCCGTGGACATCCGTGGAATCCGTGTCGACCTGCGGGGTCGAGAAACGAAACAGCCGGCCCCGCGTGGAGGCCGGCTGCATCGATGAATTCGGTTCGGAGCCCTATTACGAGGCAGCCAGCGTGCCGTAGGTGATCGGCGTGATTTCGCGGCCGGCCCCGTCGGAGACCTTGCGGGTGATGGGATCGAAGTAGCACATCATGCCGAGGCGCTCGCTCATTTCGGCAAGCGAGATGACGGTTTGCACCTTCACGGCGAGATCGATGCCGCAGTTTTGCGGTTCCTGGCCACGGATCGCCTTGAAGAAGTTGCGATGATGATTCGCCACGCTCTCCGCCTGCTCCCCGGTGAAGGATTCGCTGGTGGCGGGATCGATTTCCTCGGCAAACGGGCGCTCCGGCTTCAGCTCCACCTTGTTGCCGGCCATCGTCAGGGTGGCCTTGTGACCGCGGATCATCTCCTGCGTACCCTGCTCGTTCACCGTGCTGGAGGTGATGTGCATCACCATGCCGCTCGGGAACTCGGCGATGAGCTGCACGATCTCGGGCACGTCGCGGATGTAGGCCGTCTTGGAATCACCCTCAGACTTGAGGTCCGACTGGACCTTCTTGTTGCCCACGCTGGCGACGCGGAGCGGGAACTCCGGATTGCCGGTGGCGAGCATGTACGGATGCAGCTTGTGGGGGAACAGGTCGCCCAGCAGGCCGGAGCAGTAGGGCTGATACTTGCGCCAGCGGAAGTAGTGATCGGGGTTGAAGGGCACCTTGTTCTTGATCTGCTTGCCCATCCAGTTGGCCCAGTCGATGTCGTCGGCGCTCGCCCACTTCTGGATGGTGTAGTTCCACTCACCCTTGGGGTTGTTGCGCATGTAGCTGCCCTGGCTCATGACCACGGGGCCGATGCGGCCGGCGCGGATCCACTCGGCGGCCTTGTGCCACTTCTTGTCGGAGCAGCCCTGGGAGCCGACCTGCACCAGCTTGCCGGTGCGCTTGCAGGTGTCGTAGATGCGGAAGGCCTCGCCGAGATAGCGGGTCATCGGCTTCTCCACGTACACGTGCTTGCCCGATTCCAATGCGTCGCAGGTGATGTTGGTGTGCCAGTGATCGACCGTGGCGCAGAAGATGACGTCGATGTCCTTCCGCTCGAGGACCTGGCGGTAGTCGCCGTAGCCCTGGGCCTGCGGGCCGGCCTTGGCCTTGCCCACTTCGACGCGGTGCTTCGAAACGTCGCAAATGGCGGCGAGGGCGATGTTGTTCGCCTTTTCATCGACGTCCTTGCACGTGGAGACGTGGGCGCCGTAGCCCTGACCACCCACACCGACGAAGCCGCAGACGATGCGATCATTGGCGCCGATGACGCGGCCCTGCCAGGGGGCGACGCCGGACTTCACGCTCTGTTCCACACCGCCGCCGTTGGTGGCGCAGCCGGCAATGGTGGACGCCGCCCCGGCCACCGTCGCGGCCGCAGTGGCGCGCTTGAGGAAGTCACGTCGGGAGGATCCGGAGGGTGGTTGGGAGGATGGATTGGGATGCGATGTGGACATGGAAGTGCGCGGAGAGGTGTTGTGAGGTGACTGGACGCAGCGTACTCCCGGTGAATTCGAGGTCAATTGGGAACCCGGGGTGCGGCCCGCGCCCAGGACGCTCCGCAACCACCTCAGACGCCGCTGTGCGGCACGCCGGCCCGGGGCAGACGCACGCGGAACACAGCGCCGTGGCCGGCCTCACTCTCCACCTCGATCCGGCCGCCGTGTTCGCGAACAATGCGCTCGCAAATGGCCAGCCCGAGACCCGTGCCGTGGTCCTTGCCATGCGTGAAGAACGGCTCGAAGACGTGACGGAGGTGCGCCGCCGGAATGCCGACACCGTTGTCGGCAATTTCGGTGGTGACCCAGGCGTCATCGACCGAGAAGTGGACTTGGATCCGCGGGTGTTCGCGGCCCGAGACCGAGTCGAACGCGTTTTGATACAGATTGGTGAACACCCGGGAAAGACGGGGGGGATCGATGCGCAGGACGACGTCGGGCAGGAGAGGATCGACCTCCACGGCGGCACCGCGCACCACCGCCTCGGCGCGAAGCTCCAGCAACATGTCGCGGAGGAAATCGGCGTAGGAAACGGCCGGCAGAGCCGCGCGCGCCGGCACCACTCGGGTGAACTCCAGCAGCTCGTGCATCATCCTATTGACGACCTCGATCTGCTTTCGGATGCGGTCGCGCGCCGACCGCCGCGCAGTGACCGACGCGTTTTCCTCAGCCGCCAGGTCGGCCGCGATACCGATGACGTTCAGAGGATTTCGGAAGTCGTGAACAATCGTTCGCGCCAGCCGCTCCACCA
>CANGMO010000274.1 GCA_947454295.1 Verrucomicrobiota bacterium
CAGATCCAGGCTGCCGCTGGTCTGCATTTCGGCGAGGAATTCCTCGGTGGTGCGTTCGGGCGCGCGAAGGCCGAAGCGCGCCTCCAGATACGTTCGAAGGATTTCCGAGACGACGGTGCAGAACCGTTCCGGCTGGTGGATCCACTGGAGGGCTTCCTGCAGTCGGGTTCGAGCCCGGGCATCGGGTGGAGGCGGCGGGGGGGCGACGGGTTGCGGACGATTCTTTCGCCAGCGGTTCCACGCCCACCACAGCAGCCAGCCGAGGACCAACACCGCGGCGATGCGGCCGATCCATGCCCCGAGAGTTTGGATGGTCAACGGGTCCTTGATGTCGCGAAGGAAGGCTGGCGACTGCGAGGATTGCGCGGTGGGATTCGGCACCGGGGGCTGCAAATGCGGCCCGGGCGCGCGATTGGTGACGGTCAGCGCCGATAGCGGGGCCGTGCTCAGGCACAGCAGCGCGACGGCGAGCAGGAACCGCAGCAGGACCTGTGGGAACGAACGGTTCATCCGTGCCTCCTCCTGCGTTCGCGCGTGTCGAAGAATTGCATGAGGGCCCGGTCGTAGGGCTCCTCGGTGCGGATCTGGATGGCGTCCACGCCCGCGCTGCGGAATAGCCGGTCGAGTTCGTCCTGCGTCTTCACCTGGCGCCGCGCGAAGGCGCTGCGGCGGCGTTCGTCGGAGGTGTTGATCTCCACGCGCTCGCCGGTCTCGGCGTCCTCCAGGATCATGCGTCCGAGTCCGGGAAGACTCCGCTCATACGGGTCGGTGATCTGCACCGCCACCAGGTCGTGCTTTCGGCTCGTCTGCTTGAGCGCGGTGGCCGGGGTGCGTCCGAGGGACTCGGTATGGACCGCACCACCGCGGAGGTTGGCGAGGATCCCGCTGCGTGCGGGACGGGTCTCGCCCAGAAAATCCGACACCACCACCACCACCGACCGGTGGGGCAGGATGCGATTCACGAACTCGAGTGTCGGGCCGAGCGCCGTGCCGCGCTTCTGGGGCTTGAAATAAAGGATGTCGCGGATGACCCGCAGCACGTGACGCCGGCCCTTGCGGGGCGGGATGAACTTCTCCACTTCCTCGGAGAAGAGCACCAGGCCGACCTTGTCCTGATTGCGAATCGCGGAGAACGCCAGCACCGAGGCCAGCTCGGCGGCGAGTTCGCGCTTGGAGTGGTCGGTGGAGCCGAACAACCCTGAAGCGCTCAGGTCCACGACCAGCATCACGGTGAGCTCGCGCTCCTCGCGGAACTTCTTCACGAACGGATGATTCATCCGCGCGGTGACGTTCCAGTCAATCGAGCGCACCTCGTCGCCGGGCTGGTATTCGCGGACCTCGTCGAAGTCCATGCCCTGGCCCTTGAAGGCCGAATGGTACTGGCCCGCGAGGGATTCGCTCACGAGCCGCTTGGTGCGGATCTCGATCTGGCGGATCTTCTTGAGCAGTTCCTTCGGGATCATCGGACGTCGTGGAGAGGTCGATGCAGCAATGGGGAGCGGCCGCCTACGCGCCCGCCCTCGCGTTGAGGGGGCGCCGGGGTGCAGCCGCGCCGGCGGATCATGGCACCGGCAGTTCGTCGAAGATCTTCTGCACCACATCCTCGGCCGTCTTGTCCTCGGCGTCGGCCTCGTAGGTGAGGGTCACGCGGTGACGCAGCACATCGAGGCCGATGCTCTTCACGTCCTGCGGCGTCACATAGCCGCGTCCGCGCAGGAAGGCGTGGGCCTTGGCTGCCAGGGTGAGGCCGATGGTGGCGCGCGGACTCGCACCCAGCTGGATGTAGTCCTTGACGCGAATCTTGTAGGCGTCGGGGTCGCGGGTCGCGCAGACCACGTCGACGATGTAGTCCTTCACCTTGTCGTCGATGTAGAGATCGTTGATGACCTCGCGCGCCTTCAGGATCTGCTCGGCGGTGACCACGGGCGAGGCGGAGGGTTGTCCACTGGTGCGCGCCATCAGGTCGAGGATCTGGCGTTCCTCGTCGCGGGAGGGGTAGCCGATCTTGAGCTTGAGCAGGAACCGGTCGACTTGCGCCTCAGGCAGGACGTAGGTGCCTTCTTGTTCCACCGGATTCTGGGTGGCCAGCACCAGGAACGGCTCGGGCAGCATGAACGTCTGGTCGCCGATGGTGACTTGGCGCTCCTGCATGGCTTCGAGCAGGGCGGACTGCACCTTGGCCGGGGCGCGATTGATTTCATCGGCGAGGACCAGATTGGCGAACACCGGCCCGCGGCGGATGGAGAATGAGCCGGCGGCCGGGTTGTAGACCTGGGTGCCGACGACGTCGGCCGGGAGCATGTCCGGGGTGAACTGGATGCGGCTGAACTTGACGTGCAGGGCGGTGGCCAGGGTTTTGACCGACAGGGTCTTGGCCAGACCGGGCACGCCCTCAAGCAGGACGTGACCATTGGCAAGCATGCCGATGATCAGGCGTTCGACCAGGTACTTCTGGCCGACCACGCAGCGGTTGATCTCGGTCGTGAGGGGGGTGATAAAGGCCCCGGCTTCCTGGACGGCGGCGGTGAGCGCAGTGACGGAGTTCATGTGGCGGACGCGTGTATGCCGCACCGACAGCCTGGCGGGCAAGGTGTTCAAACAGGATTTCTCATGGATTCCCTCCGGCAACCCCGGTTTCCTAGGTCCGACATGCGTACCGTGTTCGTCGCCACCGGGAATGCCCACAAGATCGGGGAAATCCGAAGCCTGCTTGGGCCGGAGTACGTGATTGTCTCCCAGCGAGACACCTCGTCGGTGCTGAATCCCGAGGAAACCGGCGCCACGTTTGCCGAAAACGCACGCATCAAGGCCGTCACCTGGGCGGCGTTTCTGGGCATCGAGGTCTGCAATCTGGGCGCTTCCTGGGTACTGGCAGACGACTCCGGGCTCGAAGTGGATGCCCTTGGCGGGGCTCCCGGGGTGCATTCCGCCCGCTATGCGGCGCTGGACACTGGCCGTCCGGGCAACTCTCCTGACGCCGAAAACCTGGCCAAACTGCTGCGGGTGATGGAGTCGATCCCGGAGGACCGGCGCTTGGCGCGGTTTCGCTGCGTGCTGGCGCTGACTCCAGTCCAACCGGGGGCGGGTGCCGACGAGTTGGCAGCGGGGACCCGTTTTTTTGCCGGCAGCTGTGAAGGCCGGATCGCCCGGGTGCCGGCGGGCGGCGGCGGATTTGGCTATGATCCGGTCTTCATCCCCCAGGGCTTTGCCTCGTCCTTCGCGGAACTGGGGGACGGCGTGAAGAATCAGCTTAGTCATCGGGCTCAGGCCTTGGAGCATCTGAAACGGGAATGGGTCTGATCGGCGCGTCCTACCCGGTCGGGCGCGCGGTCCTCCGGCCGCTGAATTCGGTCCACCTCTGGACTTCCTGAGTTCCCGATGCTAGGAACTCGCCGTTTCCGCAGCCTGGGTCTCCCTGCCGGGAGGGGCTGTGGACTCTTTTTCCAACATGAAACACACGAAGTTCCTGATCGCGGCGGGCATGCTGTCCGTGGCGGCTCTCGCCGAGGATGCGAAGCCCGCTGCCAAACCCGCTGCTGCCCCCGCCGCCGCTGCGGCCCCCGTCGCGGTGGCTCCCGCCCCGTCCAAGTTCAGCTCCCCGAAGGAAGAACGCTCCTACGCGATCGGCGTGGTGCTGGCCAACGACATGAAGCGGAACCTCAGCCGTGCCGGGTTTGAGGTGACCGATGAGACCGTCGCCCGTGCGTTCTCGGAGTCGTTCCTGAGCAAGAATCCGACGCTGAATGGCGATGAGGCCCGTCGCATCGTCAATGCCTACGCCAACGAAATGCGCGCCAAGGCGGAGGAAAAGCGCAAGGCAGAGGCCGAAGCCAACAAGAAGGCCGGCGAGGCGTTTCTGGCCGAGAACAAGTCCAAGCCCGGTGTGACCGCCCTTCCCAGCGGCCTTCAGTACAAGGTCATCAAGCAGGGGGAAGGCGCCAAGCCCAAGGCTACCGACGTGGTGCTGACCCAATACAAGGGGACCCTCATCGATGGCACGGAGTTCGACAGTTCCTACACCCGTGGCGAGCCGGCCAAGTTTGCTGCGAATCGCGTCATCAAGGGATGGACCGAGGCCCTGCAGCTCATGCCGGTCGGTTCCAAGTGGCAGCTTTTCATTCCCTCCGAGCTGGCCTACGGCCCGACGGGATCGCCTCCCAAGATTGGACCGAATTCCACGCTCATTTTCGACATTGAGCTGGTCAGCATCCAGGATCCGCCGAAGAACACACCGCCCCCGTCCCCCGCGGTGACCAGCGACATCATCAAGGTTCCCAGCGCCGATGAACTCAAGAAGGGCGCCAAGATCGAGGTGCTGAAGCAGGGCGATCTGGAGAAGCTCCAGAAGGAAGAGGCCGAGAAGGCCAAGGCTGCCGGCAAGAAGTAAACGCTGCAGTCTCGTCAAGGCCGGCTCCGGACCTCCGCAGCCGGCCTTTTTGCCCTCGATTCAAGTTCCCCCATTGACCTCATCCGTCACCGCCATGTCCGCCTACGATTCCTTTGTCCAGGTTGCGCGATCCCAG